>NZ_JCAXEA010000017.1:0-140939 GCF_059759125.1 Arthrobacter sp. GQ119
GCAGCGGGTGGAGCATTTACCGGCTGGACCGGGGCACGGCCAGGTGGGTGGACACCGGAGTCCGGAGCGACAGCCGGGGCAGCAGTTCATCGGACACGTTGTGGGACGGCAGCAAGCTGTACATCGCATCCAACGTGGTGACGACAGACAGCTCGGTGACAGGCCAGGCCAGACTGTACCGCTACAGCTACTCCGGCGGGAGCTACTCGCTGGACGAACGATTCCCCGAGACCATCTCGAACAGCAGCAGCGAGACGCTGACCATTGCCCAAGACTCCACCGGCGTCATCTGGGCCACCTGGACGCAAGTCTCCGGCAGCACCAGCACCGTTTTCGTCAACAGCTCCCTGCCCGGCGGCAGGGGCTGGGGGACCCCGTTCGTGGTGCCCGGGGCGGCGGATCCGAACCCGACGCCGGACGATCTCTCGGCCATCGTGGCCTTCAAGGGCGATGAAATCGGGATCATGTGGACGGACCAGGCCACCGGGACCGCGCACTGGGCCACCCACAGAGACGGGACCGATCCGAGGGCCGCGTCGTCGTGGCGGCACCGGGAAGCCATCCGCGGGAACCGGCAGGTTGATGACCATCTGAACATCAAGACGCTGCAGGCCGATGCGACCGGCCGGGTCTATGCCGCGGTGAAGACCGGCCTCGATGACGGCTCCTCCGATCCGGACCTGGCCCAGCTGGTGCTGGTGGTGTTCAAGCCGGGCACGGGGGCCTTTGAGCAGACCACAATCGCCCGGACCGGGGATTGTGTTACGCGTCCGCAGATCATGCTCGATACCGCCAACAACCTGATCCGCGCCTTCCACACCGCGCCCTCGAGCACGGTCAGCGGCTGCGCGTTTTCCGGGGTGCCCGGCAGCATCTACGAGAAGACCGCGGACATGGACAACCCGGTGTTTGGCACCGGGCGCGGCACCCCGGTCATCGAGGACGCCAGCTCGGCCAACATGAACGACGTGACCAGCACCAAGCAGAGCGTGAACGCTGCGACCGGGATCGTCGTGATGGCCACCGACCACGTCGCCAAGCGCTACTGGTTCTCGGACCGCAGCCTCGGCACGGTGGACCCGCCCGAGGAGACGGCGCCGATCGCCTCATTCACCGCCGCTCCGACTTCGGGCACGGCCCCCCTGACGGTGGAGTTTACGGACTCCTCCACCTCGGATACGACGTCCTGGGCGTGGGATTTCGGTGACGGTGAAACGGCAACCGCGCAGCACCCGTCCCACACCTACACGGCCGCCGGGACCTACACGGCGACGCTGACCGCCGCCAACGAAGCCGGCACATCAACAGCCACGACGACGATCACCGTCAGTCCGGCCGACGACGGCCCGCCGCACACGCCGGCTGATGCCTCCATCAGGGGAGCGGCTGACACCCTGGCCGCGGGACCCGACGGGGTGCTCTGGAACTACCCGGCCAACGGCCAGGGCGGATTCCTGCCCCGGATTCGGATCGGCTCCGGCTGGAACGGGCTGAAGGACGGCTTCGTCACGGACTGGAACCACGACGGCGTGTTCGACCTGATCGCCCAATGGACAGACGGCCGCATGAGCTACTACCAGGGACTGGCAGCAGGAGGATTCGCCGCAGGGCAGGTCATCGGCTCCGGCTGGGGCAGCTACCAGCTGACCGTGGGACGCTGGCGCAAGGCTGATACATACCCCGGCGTAGTGGCCTATGACGCGGCGGGTGTTCTCTGGCACTATCCCAACACCAACGGAAGGACGCTGGGAACCCGCACCAGACTCGGTGGCGGCTGGGGCGGGCTTTACCTCACTATGGCCGACTACGACCGGGACAGCGCCCAGGACATCCTGGCCAAGCGCAGCGACGGCGTCCTGGTGCTGTACCGCTCAACCGGCGTGGGAACTTTTCAGCCCGGACCGTATCCCGCCGTCGGTGGCGGCTGGAACAGCATCAACAGCATCAGCACGGTCGCAGGCTTTCAGGGCGCCGGCACCTACGGGCTGATGGCCCGGTTCACCGACGGCCAGCTTGCCTACTACCCCATCCTTAACGGCACCTGGGGCACCCGCACCCTGGAGGGCGGCGGCTGGGGGCCGTACTACATCTTCCGGTAGGGACGGGATCTTCCGGTGAGAATGAGCTAGGCACGCCTGCTCACTGTCAGGTAAACCAAAAACCCCCAACAACGGTGGGGCATTCCCTGCAGCGGGATTTTCTCCAAGGTTTTCAAGAGTTTGCCGGTGCACCATGAATTGCTATCGCAGTTCACGTGGGCCCGGGCCACAAGGTGGATGGGCCCACGCGGATCCTGGATCAGGTGCTGCCCGATCCGGATGAACAGATACTTTTCACCGCCCAACAGAAACGCCGAGCAAGATGAAGAAGACCCTCCGCCGACTGAGCCAATTGGTCGCCCTGTCCATTGTTGTCGCAGGGGGCCTGGTGGGTACTTCCACCGCCGCCCAGGCGGCCACTGTCGGAACGCCGAGCATCACCTATTCGGGGGTCAATAACCCTCCGACGTCCGATAAACCGCAGAGCAAGCTGTGGTGGAACGACGGGTCCTGGTGGGCGAACATGTGGACCACCGGCAGCGGCTGGAGCATCTACCGGCTGGACCGGGAAGCAGCCACCTGGGTGGACACCGGGGTCCGGAGCGACAGCCGGGGCACTACGTCCTCGGACACACTCTGGGACGGCACCCACCTGTACATCGCCTCCAACGTCGTGACGACAGGCAGCTCCATCACAGCCCAGGCCAGGTTGTACCGCTACAGCTACGCCGGCGGCGCCTACACGCTGGACACTGGGTTCCCCACCGTCATCTCTGGCAGCAGCAGCGAGACGCTGACCATTGCCAAGGACTCCACCGGAGCGATCTGGGCCACCTGGACGCAGGTCACCGGCACCAGCACCGTCTATGTCAACAAGTCCCAGCCCGGTGGCACCGGATGGGGGACGCCGTTCGTGGTGCCCGGGGCTGTGGACCCGAATCCGACGCCGGATGACCTCTCGGCCGTCGTGGCTTTCAAGGGCGATGAAATCGGGGTCATGTGGACGGACCAGGCCACCGGAACGGCGTACTGGGCCACTCACAAGGACGGCGAGGATCCAGTGGCGGCCTCATCGTGGCAGGTGAAGGAAGCCATCAAGGGAGACAAGATGGTCAATGATCATCTGAACATCAAATCGCTGCAGGCCGACTCGACGGGACGGGTATTCGCAGTGGTGAAGACCGCCGTCGACGAAGGCGTGCATACCCCGGATATGGTCCAGTTGGTGCTGGTGGTGTTCAAGCCCGGCACGGGTTCCTTTGAGCAGACGACGATTGCCAGGACCGGGGATTGTGTTTCCCGTCCGCAGATCATGCTCGATACCGCCAACAACCTGGTCCGCGCGTTCTATACCGCGCCCTCGACCTCGGTCAGCGGCTGCGCCTTCTCCGGCGTGGCAGGCAGCATCTACGAAAAAACCGCCTCGATGGACAACCCCGTCTTCGAGACCGGCCGCGGCACGGTCGTCATCGAAGATGAAGCGTCCGCCAACGTAAACGATGTGACCAGCACCAAGCAGAGCGTGAATGCTGAGACCGGGCTGGTTGTCATGGCCACCGACCACGTCGCCAAGCGCTACTGGTTCTCGGACCGCAGCCTGGGTACGGTTGACCCGCCCGACGGCGTCCCGACCGTGGCGTTCACGGCCTCGCCGGCCACCGGCACGGCACCGCTGACGGTGAACTTCACGGACACCTCCACCGGTGACCCGACCTCGTGGGCATGGGAGTTCGGGGACGGTGAAACAGCCACCGCGCAGAACCCGTCCCACACCTACACCGCCGTCGGAACCTACACGGCGAGGCTGACCGCCACCAACGAAGCCGGCTCGACGTCGACCACCAGGACGATCACCGTCGCCCCCGCCAACAGCTCCTCCATCAGGGGAGCGGCCGACATCCTGGCCGCGGGACCCGACGCGGTGCTCTGGAACTACCCGGCCAACGGCCAGGGCGGATTCCTGCCCCGCGTGCGGATCGGCTCCGGCTGGAGCGGGCTGAAGAACGGCTTCGCCACGGACTGGAACCAGGACGGCGTGTTTGACCTGATCGCCCAATGGACAGACGGCCGCATGAGCTACTACCAGGGACTGGCAGCAGGAGGATTCGCCGCAGGGCAGGTCATCGGCTCCGGCTGGGGCAGCTACCAGGTGACCGTGGGCCGCTGGCGCAAGGCTGACGCATACCCCGGCGTGGTGGCCTATGACGCGGCGGGTGTTCTCTGGCACTATCCCAACACCAACGGAAGGACCCTGGGAACCCGCACCAGACTCGGTGGCGGCTGGAGCGGGCTTTACCTCACCATGGCCGACTACGACCGGGACACTGCCCAGGACATCCTGGCCAAGCGCAGCGACGGCAGCCTCGTGCTGTACCGGTCAACCGGCGCGGGAACTTTCCAGCCTGGCACGCACCCCGTGATCGGCAGAGGCTGGAGCAGCGTCAACAGCATCACCACCCTCGCAGGCTTCCAAGGGTCAGGTACATACGGGCTGATGGCCAGGTTCACCGACGGCCAGCTTGCCTACTATCCCATCCTTAACGGCACCTGGGGCACCCGCACCCGGGAGGGCGGCGGCTGGGGGCCCTACAAGATCTTCCGGTAAGCAGCACCAGGCAAGGCCCGCGGGCGTGAGCGCCCGCGGGCCTTGTTGCGTAGTTGAACGGCTCGGCCTGTTGTGCAATTATCTGCGTATGAATGCAGATAGCGGAGCTTGTACGCTGACGCCGGACAGCCAGTACGTGGAGCTGGCGGTGGAGGTCTTCGCGATGCTGGCCGATGCCACCAGGGTGAGGCTGATTCTTGCGCTTCGCCACGGGGAGTTGCCCGTTAATGCCCTCGCCGAAATAGCCGGGAAGTCCGCCGCTGCCGTCTCGCAGCATCTGGCTAAAATGCGGCTCGCCCGCATGGTCGCCACCCGCCAAGAGGGCACCAAGGTCTACTACAGGCTGCAGGATGGCCATGCCTGGCAGCTCGTCGCCGTCGCCATCCATCAGGCCGAACATGCCCTCGGCACCGCACCCCACCACGGCTCGGCGCAGCACAATAGCTCCGCTCCGCACGACGTCCCCGCTCCCCACGACGTCTCCGTGCCGCACAACATCCCAGCCGAGGTTGAGGAATGAGCCAGCAGATGCCGCACAGCGGCCATGACGTGCACCCGCATGCACACGGACACGCCGATGCTGATCAGGAAGCCCAGCATGGGCACCACGGGGACCACCACCACGGGCCGCAGGGGCACGTCCACGCCACAGGTTTTAAAGGGTGGTTGCAGGAGCTGTTCGTGCCGCACTCCCACGATGCTGCCGACTCGATCGACACGGCCATGGAGGCCAGCTCCCAAGGCATACGCGCCGTCAAGGTCTCCCTCCTGGGGCTCGGCGCCACGTCAATCTTCCAGCTGGTCATTGTCCTGGCCAGCGGCTCGGTGGCATTGCTGGCCGACACCGTCCACAACTTCTCCGATGCGCTGACGGCGGTCCCGCTCTGGATTGCCTTCCTGCTCGGACGCCGGGCAGGCACCCGCACCTATACCTACGGCTTCGGCAGGGCCGAGGACCTGGCCGGACTGTTCATCGTTGCCATGATCGCACTGTCCGCCGTCGTGGCAGCTGTTGAATCCATCCGGCGCTTCTTCGAACCGCAGCCCGTCCAGAACCTCGGCTGGGTGCTGGCGGCCGGGATCGTCGGCTTCGCCGGCAACGAGCTGGTCGCCGTCTACCGCATACGCGTGGGCCGGAAGATCGGCTCCGCCGCGCTGGTCGCAGACGGCATCCATGCCAGGACCGACGGATTCACCTCCCTGGCCGTCGTGGGCGGCGTCATTGGCATCTGGCTCGGATTCCCCCTCGCCGACCCCATCGTGGGGCTGCTGATCTCCGCAGCCATCGCTGTGCTTCTCTGGGGAACCGTCAGGGACATCGGCCGCCGGCTCATGGACGGCGTCGACCCCGCCCTCACCGACCAGCTCACCGCCTTGGTGGAGAACGTGGCCCCGGAAGGAACCTCATCCCGGCTGCGCTGGTCCGGCCACCGGCTCCACGTGGAAATCTCCGTACCACTTACCGGGGCAGAGGAGCTGGGGCAACTGGCCAAACTCACCCACAGCCTTGAACAAGCTGTGCAGCAGGCCATGCGCAACGTTGGATCAGTAACCGTCGTACCCCGGTTCATTTAGATCCGGTCCGCCTGGATCCGAGCCTCCTAGATCCGGTCCGCCGCTTCGGCCTCGCCTGACTGCCGGGCGCAGTTTGCACAGCAATACATTGCCTCTGCGCTCTCGATGCCGTGCCCGAGGATCTTGCAGCCGCAGTGGTCGCAGGTCGGTGCCATGGCATGGATGGCGCATTCAAAACTGTCGAAGGTTGCGGACTGGTCGCCCTTGGTGATGGTGAAGGCTTTGTCGTAATCGTTCCCGCAGGTGTCGCAGATCGCCATGATGTGCTCCTTGAGCGTGGGCGAGGGGGCCGGCGTTGACGCGTCGGACGGGGACTAAGGATCCCCGTACTTTGAGCGCCCCTTCCATGCTAGGCACGTGGAGTACCGGCGTGAACAGGCGGTTGCGGAACAAACTTGGGAACGCAGGCAGCCGCGCCCCGCACCCCAGTCGTGCTTGACGCCCTTCGCCGCTTCCGCATATCCTGAACGAACGGTCGGTAAATAAATTCCGAGTACGGACGTGAATGCATAGGAGCAACCATGGCAGCGCAGAATCTGCAGTCAGTGCCTGACCAGCCGGCAGCCGCCGCGGCGGACGAAACACGCCAGCGGCAGCTGGAGGCGGAAGGCCAGGCGTACTTTGACAAGGTCATGGCAGACGACTCCCGGATCGAGCCGAAGGACTGGATGCCCGCGGCGTACCGCAAGACCCTGCTGCGCCAGATCTCGCAGCACGCGCACTCGGAGATCATCGGCATGCAGCCGGAGGCCAACTGGATTTCCCGCGCCCCGAGCCTGAAGCGCAAGGCCATTCTCATGGCCAAGGTCCAGGACGAGGCCGGCCACGGGCTCTACCTCTACTCGGCCGCCGAGACGCTGGGCCAGTCCCGCGACAAGATGATGGACGACCTCATCGCCGGTAAGGCCCGCTACTCCTCGATCTTCAACTACCCGGCCCTGACCTGGGCCGACATGGGCGCCATCGGCTGGCTCGTTGACGGCGCAGCCATCTGCAACCAGGTCCCGCTGTGCCGCGCCTCCTACGGACCCTACGGCCGGGCCATGGTCCGCATCTGCAAGGAAGAGTCCTTCCACCAGCGCCAGGGCTTCGAGATCCTGCTGGAACTCTCCAACGGCACGCCCGCGCAGAAGCAGATGGCGCAGGACGCCGTGAACCGCTGGTATGCCCCGGCCCTGATGATGTTCGGCCCGCCCGATGACGATTCGCCCAACTCCAAGCAGTCCATGGCCTGGAACATCAAGCGCTTCAGCAACGACGAACTGCGCTCGCGGTTCGTCGGCATGATGGTGGAGCAGGTCCGGGTCCTCGGCCTCACCCTCCCGGACAGCGAAGTCCGCTTCAACGAAGAGACCAGGAAGTGGGAGCACGGCCCGCTGGACTGGGAGGAGTTCAAGGAAGTCCTTGCCGGCCGCGGTCCCTGCAACGCCCAGCGGCTGGAACGCCGCCGGGAAGCGCACGACGACGGCGCCTGGGTTCGTGAGGCAGCGGCCGCTTACGCGGCAAAACAGCTGGCCAAGCAGGTCAACAAGCAGAAGGAATACGCAGCATGATCCCCCACGGCAACCCGGAAGTACCGGCAAGTTCCGGCGGAGAAATAGACAGCTCGGCGGCTCAGGTCCCGGCAACTCCGGCCCCCACCACCGAGGCAGCCTCAACGCACCGCAGCGTCTGGCCGCTGTGGGAGGTCTTCGTCCGGTCCAGCCGCGGGCTCAGCCACGTCCATGCTGGCAGCCTGCACGCGCCGGATGCCGCCATGGCCCTGCGCAACGCCCGCGACCTCTACACCCGCCGCAACGAGGGCGTGTCCATCTGGGTGGTCCCGGCGGACGCCATCGCCGCCAGCGACCCCGACGCGAAGGGCTCGTTCTTCGAATCCCCGCAGGGCAAGGACTACCGCCACGCCACCTACTACACCAAGAGCGAAGGGGTGAAGCACCTGTGACCGCTCCGGAAACCCACACCGAAGGCCACGGCGACATCTCCGTCGGCGTCGCCGGCAGCGGGGACTCCTCCGCCAGCGCCACCCGCATCACGCCGGGCAACGCCCTCCGCCCGGAGGACATCGCACTCGAGGTCCGGACCGGCCTGGTGAAGCCCTCCGAGGACGCGGCCGAGTACGCCCTGCGCCTCGGCGACGACGCCCTCATCCTCGCCCAGCGCCTGGGCCACTGGATCTCCCGCGCGCCGGAGCTGGAGGAGGACGTGGCCCTGGGCAACATCGCCCTGGACCAGCTGGGCCATGCCCGCTCCTTCCTCAGCTACGCCGGGGGAGCGTGGGAGAAGAGCGAGGACGAGCTCGCCTACTTCCGCCGCGAGCACGAGTTCCGCTCCGCCCACCTCTTCGAGCAGCCGAACGGGGACTTCGCCGTCACCATCGCGCGCCAGTTCGTGGTGAGCTACTACCAGTTCGAGCTGTACCGCCGGCTGACCCAGTCCGCCGATGCCACGCTCGCCGCGATCTCCGCCAAGGCCGTCAAGGAAGTGGACTACCACCGCGACCACAGCGCCCAGTGGATCCTTCGGCTGGCCCAGGGCACCGAGGAGTCCCGCCGCCGCATCATCCACGGCCTGCGGCTCATCTGGCCCTACGTCGAGGAGCTCTTCGTGGACGACGACCTGACGTCCCGCCTGGCCGAAGCCGGGACCGCCGTCGAGCCTTCCAGCCTGAGGGCCGACTTTGACCGCCTCACCGGAGAGGTGCTCGCCGAAGCGGAGCTGGAGGTGCCCGAGGTTCCGGCGGCGCCGGGCGGCGGCCGCCGCGGCAAGCACTCGGAACACCTGGGCTACATCCTGGCCGAGATGCAGGTGCTGGCCCGCGAGCATCCCGGAGCCAGCTGGTGACTGCCGTGTACGTATCGGAACCGGGCACCCGGCACGCGGAGACTGCTGAGCAGAGGGCGTGGGCCATCGCCGCCACCGTCTGCGATCCCGAGATCCCCGTGCTCACCATTGAGGACCTGGGCATCCTCCGTGCTGTCCGGCTGTTCGACGACGGCGGGATGGTGCCCGCTGTCCAGGTCACCATCACGCCGACGTACTCGGGCTGCCCGGCGATGGACGCCATCCGGGACGACGTCAAGGCCGCGTTCCAGAAGGAGGGCTACCCCAGCGTCCATGTTGAGCTGGTGCTCGCCCCGGCCTGGACCACCGACTGGATGACGGACGCCGGCAAGGCCAAGCTGCAGGAGTACGGCATCGCCCCTCCCAGCGGCCGCGCGGCGCTGGGCCATAACGGGCCGGTCCGCCTGAGCCTGGCGGTGAAATGCCCGCAGTGCTCGTCGCTGAACACCAAGGAACTCACCCGCTTCGGTTCCACCTCCTGCAAGGCGCTGTACGTCTGCCAGGACTGCAAGGAACCGTTCGACTACTTCAAAGTCCTGTAAGGAAAACCCCATGCCCGTTGTCCGCCAGACTGCCGCCGAAACGGCGCAGGCCACCGGCCGCCGTCGTCCGTCCTTCCACTCCCTCACCGTCGCGGAGGTGCGCCGGCTCACCGAGGACGCCATTGAGGTGACCTTCGCGGTGCCGGCCGGGCTGGCCGGGCACTTCGACTACCTGCCGGGCCAGTACGTGGCCCTGCGCACCACGCTGCCGGATGAGACCGGCGAGCCGAAGGAGATCCGCCGCAGCTACTCCATCTGCGCCGAGCCGCGCAGCTTCGAGGACGGCAGCAGCGAGATCCGGGTGGCCATCAAGAAGGATCTGGGCGGCCTGTTCTCCACGTGGGCCAACGCCGAGCTGAAGGCCGGCGACACCCTCGAGGTGATGAGCCCGATGGGCGCGTTCGTCTCCAAGCACGGCCGGGACGGGCATGCCGTTGAACAGAACGTCATGAACTCCATGAACCGTCCCCAGCAGATGGCAAGCGAGCTCGCGGGGCAGCCGGGCAATTTCGTGGCGATCGCCGCGGGCTCGGGCATCACCCCGGTGATCGCGATCGCCCGCACGCTGCTGGCCGCGAACCCGGACACCCGCTTCGACCTGATTTACGCGAACAAGGCCGCCATGGACGTGATGTTCCTGGAGGAGCTCGCGGACCTGAAGGACAAGTACCCGCAGCGCCTGGCGCTGCATCACGTGCTGTCCCGCGAGCAGCGGATCGCGCCGCTGCTGAGCGGCCGGATCGACGCCGAGAAGCTCCGGGCGCTGCTGGGCACCGCCATCCATGCGGACGACGTGGACGAGTGGTTCCTGTGCGGGCCGTTCGAACTGGTGCAGCTGTGCCGGGACACCCTGGCCGAGCGCGGCGTGAAGCCGGAGCACATCCGCTTCGAGCTGTTCACCTCCGGCAAGCCGGACCGGCCCGAGGGCAACGCAGGCCGTCCCGTCATCGAGGACACGTCGGCGGACACCTACAAGATCACGTTCAAGCTGGACGGCCTGCAGGGCGAGGTGGCCAGCCCCACGCACGCCCGCGAGTCCATCCTGAACGCGGCACTGCGCGTGCGCCCGGACGTGCCGTTCGCGTGCGCCGGGGGAGTGTGCGGCACGTGCCGGGCCAAGGTGGTCACCGGCAGCGTGACCATGGATGAAAACTACGCGCTGGAGCAGGATGAGCTGGACAAGGGCTACGTCCTGACCTGCCAGTCGCACCCCACCAGCAAGGAAGTCACGGTCGACTTCGACGTGTAGGCACATTCCGAACATCCGGTCTCAACCCAAGGAGTCCCATGATCTCCCTCTCCATCGACAACGGCGTCGCCGAAGTCGTCCTGAACGCACCGTACAAGCTGAACTCGCTCGACGAGCAGGCGCTGGCGGATTTAAGCCAGGCGTACGACGACGCCGCTGCCGCCGCCTCGCGCGGCGAGGTACGGGCGCTGCTGCTCAGGGGAGAGGGCCGCGCCTTCTGCGCGGGCCGGGACATCTCCGGCGTGACGCCGGAGAGCGACGACGCCGAGGCGTACCTGGGCGGGCTGGTGCAGCCGCTGCTGCAGAAGATGGCGTCGTTCCCGGCGCCCACGTTCGCCGCGGCCCAGGGTGCCTGCCTGGGCGTGGGACTGGGCCTGCTGCTCGCCACGGACGTGGTGTACGTGGCGGAGAACGCGAAGTTCGGCTCGCCGTTCGCCAAGCTGGGCGCCACGCTCGACTCCGGCGGGCACTGGTACTTCACCGAGCGGCTGGGCATGCACCGCACGCTGGACCTGATCTACACGGCCGAGCTGATGTCCGGAACCGAAGCCGTGGCGCAGGGGATGTTCAGCCGGGCGATGCCGGCGGACGAGCTGCTGGAGTCCACCCGGGCCATCGTCTCCCGTGTGGCGACCGGGGCCACCGGCGCGTTCAAGGCCAGCAAGGAGCTGGTGGCGCACATCCGCGACCAGCGCCTGGGCCTGTGGGCGTCCATGCAGGAGGAGAACTCCGAGCAGGCGAGGCTGTGCAAGAGCGAGGACTACGCCGAGGGGTTCAGGGCGTTCCAGGAGAAGCGCGAGCCCAAATTCGCCGGTTGAGCCTGACGAAACCAGCGCTGGCTTAGCCAGTCAAAACCGCTCTCACTAGCCACACGAAGGGCCATCTTGCGAGTAGCTAGGTCACCAATGGACGACGCAACTCCTGAAGGGATGATTGCCGCGCAAGACTGAGCTTGCGGATACGACTCTAGGTAGACGAAGGCAAACCCGTCAGGCCGTCCCGCATTGGCTTCCAACACATTGGAAAACCCGTCTCTGAGCGTCCTCGTCCTCGGCTTGGCAGTTGTCGTGGTGTCAAGACAATATGAACCGCTGGCTTCTGGTGGGGCTAAAACGGAGGTCAGCAATCATGGTCGGCCGATGCCCTTGTAAGTCCATCCAGCCTCTCGCCAAACTGAGGGATTGAGGGCATTACGACCGTCGAGGATGATCTTTTCTTTCACAACTCCCCCCGTGGCAATTGGATCGAGGTTCTGGTATTCACGCCATTCGGTCAGGAGCAGAACAGCCTCAGCATTCGCAAGCGCGACCTCTGTATCCTGTTCGAAAACTAGTTCAGGGAAACGCTGCGATGCATTTACAAGGGCCTGTGGATCCGTTACAGTCACCGTCGCGCCCTGTAGCTGAAGCTGCGCAGCAATACTCAGGGCAGGCGAGTCTCGGACATCATCGCTTTCGGGTTTGAAGGCAGCCCCCAGGACGGTTATGCGTTTGCCAATCAATGTGCCGTCGAGCAACGCACGAGTCATTTCGACGATGCGAGAGCGGCGGCGCATATTAATGGCATCCACTTCTCTTAGGAAGGTAAGGGCTTGGTCGGCTCCCAGTTCCCCTGCTCGGGCCATGAATGCCCGAATGTCTTTTGGAAGACATCCACCGCCGAATCCAACGCCAGCATTGAGGAATTTGCGGCCGATTCGATCATCCAACCCGATGGCATCAGCGAGAAGAGTGACGTCAGCACCTGACGCTTCGCATAGCTCAGCCATGGCGTTTATAAAGGAGATCTTGGTTGCTAGGAATGAATTTGCAGCAGTCTTGACGAGTTCTGCTGTTGCATAGTCGACGATTATGCGTGGTGTACCTTCAGCCAGGGCAGCGGAATACACTGCGTCTAATGCTGCTGCTGCCGTGGTGCCATCTTCCCCAGCGGGGACACCATACACGAGGCGATCCGGCGTAAGGGTGTCATTTACAGCGTGACCCTCCCTCAAGAATTCGGGGTTCCAAGCGACAATGGCACTTGGTGCCACTTGCGCGACAGCTGTTGCCAGTCGCGCGGCTGTGCCTACTGGGACTGTGGACTTCCCTACAACGATAGCTCCATCAACCAAGAACGGTGTGAGTTCACTAAAAGCGGCATCGACATAGGTCAGGTCTGCTGCGTTTTCACCCTTACGCTGTGGTGTGCCAACACAGACGAAATGGAGGGTTGCCGTTGCGGCCGCCGAGATGTCCGTGGTGAAGGTTAGCCGCCCTGAAGCTTGGGCCTCCCTTAACATCTCGGGTAAGCCGGGTTCGAAGAAGGGGGCACGACCCGCTTGGAGCTCGTCAATCTTGTGGCGATCAACGTCTATCCCAATGACATCGTGGCCCAAAGTTGCCATTGCTGCAGCGTGTACTGCACCGAGGTAGCCGCAACCGATGACGGAAATACGCATGTCGCTCCTAAGCGTGGTTACTCTGACCCCTGCCAACGGGGTTATCACTACTATGAGTGGAAAATTCGACGAGAATCCTGGTCTGAAGTGTGGTCTGCTGATGTGCTCGTTGCCAATTAGCAGGCTAGGCCATCGGTGCCGATTTTTTTTCTCTGCGTAATGTCCTGGATTCCTGTCACTCCAGAACCGTCACGAAGAATTCACATAACATAATGAAGGGGTTGGGATCCGCATGATCCCAACCCCTTCATGGTGAATCCTGGCCCTTATGCCTCAAGCTTCACACGACGGCGCGTGATGATGACACCTGCGGCCCCGAGACCGAGAGCCCCAATGCCTGCCGCGCCCCAAAGCAGGAGACTGGCATCGGCACCCGTGTTGGCGAGGGGCGTACCGCCAGTGTTGGCCAGTCCTGTACCACCCGAATTCGGGAGTCCGGCTCCAGCATCAGGGGCGCCAGACGCCACTACAGTGACAACCGCGGAGACCTGAGTGCCCGACACTGCACCGGTTGCCGTGAGCGTATACGTTCCGGGTTCTGTCAAAGTGACAGGAACGGAGAAACGACCGCTGGCATCAGCGGTTGTTGAGAGGTTGACCACGGCGGAGAGGACGATAACGCGGCTGGGGACACTGGCGCTACCAATCCCGCCACCTGTTCCCAGCGCTGACGGTCCAGCTTCGTTGGATGCAGTAATATCGACGCGTTCACCGCCGTTCATGCCTGTACCACTGAAGATAAAGGTTTCGCCTGGAGCTACTACCGGGTCGGAAACCGTAGCTGTTTCCGGTGTTACATAAGCTTGGGTTGCCGTTGCGCCAGCGGCGGTCAGCGCGGCCGTTATAGCTAATATCGCAAGGGTCTTTTTCATGGATAATTCCCCCAGAAGAGTTGTATGTAGATGGCCTAAGTGCGGGTAGTGCATTTTTCGGCACGTGAGACAGCGGCCGACCCACTGGCAAGATTAGCAGTGAAAGTTGGTTGTTTCCAACTCTGGTTCACTGTCAGCCTCTATTACCCGGCGTTACATATGTCGTCACTTTCGGATAAACCAATGACCTTAGCGGGGTCCTCCGTTGTCGGCGAAACCCTCACGGTAGGGTCTGCATTTTGTACGATCTTCGAGAAAGCGAACTCTACTGTGGATGATTGGCCTGGAGCAAGGTTCGTCCTCAGCACCCCGACCGGACGTTCCTTGTGGATAAAAGATCCCACGGCCGAGTCGGTTCCGTTCTGCGTAGCTCCCTCAATGCGTGCCTGTGCTGGCCCGTAGGCAATCACATTGGTGGCCACGCGACCTGGCGCTGTGCCGTGAATTCCGCCGCCCGTAACAGACACAGGTAGAGACCTCTCAGCATCAGCCGGCGCGGTATTTGTCAAAGTGACCCTTACCTTGACGCTTTTGGTACCGTCAAGTTGGCATGTCGTCACGAGATTGATCTTGCGCCTCACGTAATAGTCCATTTTGGCGCCGGTTCCATCATTGAAGTAGACCCCAAAGGAAGCCCCACCAGAGTTTGGACCCGAAATTGAGCCGCCAATGGTTGTGGACGCCAAAACTTCTTGTTCGTCTTTGTGGGCGCTCCAAACGAAAAGCCGGTCCTCAGTTGCGCTCTTTCCGAGTGCGGCGACAAGCTTTGCCCCCGGCACGCTTCCCGACGTGACCCTTCTGAATACTTCTTGGGAGACCGCGGCGAAGTAGGCATCCTGCATATCGTTGGTGGGAAGACTGAGATAGGCATCGGAAAGAAGCGTCTTCACTACGTTTTTTCCTGTGAGGGTGGATGGCAGTCGAGGATCCATCATGCTGGCGGGGACATGCATGGGCCCGGTGGCGTCGAGGATATGTGACAAGACCACTGCGTCTATCGCGATCACTCCATCAACGGTCGTCCCATGGCGTTGCTCCCACATAGATTTGGCGGACAATGCTGCCGTGGGAAAATTTGGAGTAAGATTCACATCGCTGATATATGAGCCAAGGCGCTCCGTATATATTTCCGTCTCCTCAGCGGCAACGGGCACGGCAGGGGTGAACTTGCCCATGGCAGAACCGCTAGATTGCGCGGCAAGGCTCACTGCGCCATCTTCAACCCGGAGGATCGCAAGGGCGCCAGGCAGTCCTCCAGTTGCACGCACTTCGGCACTGTTCTGTACGAGCACCAGATAGTTCCTCATTCCCGACCGGCCCAGCATGGACGGGAGAATTCTGGACGTATCGGCCGCGACGCTGAGGCCGCCGCGAACTTCGTCAAGGGTGGAAGTGGCTTCTGACAGCGGCCGCCTAACCTCGGGGAGAAGCTGCGACTGGTCTATTGACTTTAGCCGCGCGTATGTCAGCTCAACGGCGTTCGCTGCTGTGACAACGCTTGGCGATGCCATCGCGAGGGGCTCCAAACTAAATCTGCCGTCAATCGGGGTGAGTGCGTCCCAGCCGATAGAAGTTGATACATGAAGCAATGGTTCCCCAGCCGTCATGACAACATCGTTAACGGACAAGGCCACTTCGCTCACTGCGGCAAAATTGGGGCCGATAAACGGGAGCGAACGCCCAACCGTCCAGACTGGATCAGTTGCGGAATCTTTTGCGGACTGGACTAGGAACCGTAATCGGTCGAATTTTTCACGGGCTGCCGATGGATCCTTCGATACGAGTTCTTTTCTGATCTCCGGGATCAAATTACTTGCTGCCGAAAGATTGTCGCTAATTACAATTGCTTTATGAGCCAGCCATCCAGCCAAAGCGAGGCCGAGCACAATTATCACGGCTGCGAAGACCGCTGCTCGTTTTAGAGCCCGGTGAAACGACCGATGTTTGGTTTTGTCGTCCTGAACTCCGGCAAGGAGGAAGGAGCTGGCATCGCAGGCCGTATATGAATTGGAACCTGCCGAATCGCTTTGGTCTCGTAGATTATCAGTGGGCACTACGATCCTTATCGGTCCCTTTGCGTAGGCGCTGGGGCTCTGTCGAACCACCCTGTAGGATGCGGTCGAATTCAGTATTTGAGTCTTCGCTGAAAACCTTGGGCCGTGAGGATCTGGTTCTTGTAGTGCTCGGCGTACCCTCCGGTCCGTAGTAACTGTACGCATAGGAGTCGGGACCCTTTGATGGCAGCCTATTGAGTACTACACCCAGCAAATCCGCGTTGACCATCTCTAGGGCAGCCAACGATTTCTGTAGGTCGGTGGTCCGTACTTTTTGTGCACCAACAACTACGACAATGCCGCCTACTTGTTGTGCCAGGACAGCAGCGTCAGTTACAGGCAGCAACGGAGGAGCGTCGACAATGACAGCATCAAAGGCCGCTTCCAACCTTATGATGAGCTGCTTCATCTTGTCGGTACCCAACAGTTCGCTGGGATTCGGCGGGATCTGACCTGCAGTGAGGACATATAGGTTGTCGTTACCCCACTGTTGAAGAAGGTCGTCTACGTTCGCCTTCCCAACCAGCGCCGTGGTGAGGCCCGCGTTGCGCTCCAACCCGAGATATTCCGCGATCATCGGCCGCCTAAGATCAGCATCGATGAGAGCAACGGTTTGTCCAGCCTGCGACAAAGCTATAGCTAGGTTTGTTGCGGTTGTGCTTTTGCCTTCACCGGGAAGGGAAGAGGTGACAAGGACGGCTTTCGAGGCGTGGCTTACGTGCGCGAACTGAAGATTCGTGCGCAGTTGCCGGAACGACTCGGCGCGCGCGCTTTGGGGTGCGGCCTGGGTGAGCAATGGTTTCTTTGTAGCATCAGAGTCGAAGCTGATTCCGCCAAGCAGGGCCGAATCCGTGATTCTTCGCAGATCCTCTTCTCCCCGAATCCTTGTGTCCAAGACGGCCCTCAAAAAGGCCAAGCCTGTCCCCACGATAAATCCGAAGGCAAGACCCATGAGTAAGTTCAGCCGGAGGTTCGGTGACGACGGAGTCGTCGGCGCTGTAGCCGGGGCGACTATTGAAAGCCGCACTGGGGATGATTGCCCGCTGGAGGGCCGTTCCAACTCATCCACGGCATTTACCAAGCTGCTTCCTACGGCCTGAGCGATTGCCGCTGCTTGAACTGGGGACTCATTTTCCACTGAGATGGTAATGAGGACTGTCTTTTCATCTGAGCTAGCCACTATGTTCTGTGCAAGTGACTGAGGGCTGGTTTCCAACCCTAGGCTGTCGATTACTGGCTGAAGAACAACGGGCGTGGTTGCGGTTTTGACGTATGACTCAACGCGTGCCTGGGAGAACACGTTTCCTTGTTGCAGCTCCGTGACAGATCCGGAATTCTGCAGGGCAACAAATAGCTTTGTTTCGGCGACATAGCGAGGTTTAACGATCAAGGACGCCGTTCCGGTGGCCACAACCCCGAGAAGGGTGCACGCGACGATCAAGACCCAGTTTCGCCGAAGAATGCGCAGGTAGTCCTTAAGCTCCAAAATCGAGCCCCTTTCGGAGGGTGGTATTTTTGGCAGAATCTCGTCCATCCTACCCGCCTGACGCCTAGATCGTGTGTCTGGCAGGCTTTGTACGAGGACTCCACATGAGGGCAGGTTTCAACGCTGTCGGACGAGAGATGTGGTCGCGATGACGGCTCTGAGCCACAGGCTAAGTCAGGGATGGACTGTGAGGGACGTAATGCTCCACACACGTTCAAGCATTTGACCGGAGCGTTGTGTAACCTGTCCTCCATGTCGGCAGCCTGGCGACAGCGATTGGACGGTGCCTCTAAGGTTGTTGGAGGTGCTTTAATTAGCCGGTATGAGCTTTCGCTCATTGATGCGGTGAACCGTGTCGTGCGCGCATCGCGCTGGAAGGTTGGCGCGAATTCCGCTTGTCTTAACGCTTTCGACGCGCGTTGAACAGCATATCTGTGGGGGAAAATTGATGAGTGTATCAAATGCGGCGAAGCGCCGTCATGCGGACGAGGGCATCGCTGAGCGGTGGGCGTATCGCGTTTTGCAATATGCGGTGGACGCTGAAGCCTGGGTAATCGCCATCACCTTTGCTGTGCTCTTTCGTTATGACTTCGTCGCCGCGCAGGTCAACTGGCTGGCCGTAGGGCTGCTGGCCATATTGGCGATAGTACTGCAGGGAATTGCGGGATGGGCATGGGCCCTTTACCGTGGGCGCCATCTGCATGGCGCATTTCATGAGGCGCAGACTCTTCTTGCCACGGTTCTTACGGTTTGTGCGGCTCTCTTTGCGGTTACTATCCTTTCATTGTCGTCATATGGTCTACCCCGGAGCACTGCGCTTGTCGCGCTGCCAGTAGCGTTTGTTCTGATGGGCGGAAGCAGGTATCTGCGACGCCTTGCATCCGAACGGAGAGCGAAACCGCTGGACTCAGCCCAACGGACGCTCGTCTATGGAGCGGGTCAAACAGGCGCCTATCTTGTGCGGCGCATGCTCACAGATCCTTCGTCGCCTTACGTACCTGTCGCATTGATAGACGACGATCCATACAAGCGGCATCTCAGGCTCTCCAACGTCCCGGTTCGCGGCACTGCTAACGATCTAGTCGAAGTCGCTCGAACGACACAGGCGGTCGCCCTGGTGTTGTGTATTGCCCAAGCCGATGCCGACTTCATCCGCGAAGTGTCCGACAAAGCGGATCAAGCCGGACTGCGAATGATGGTTCTACCGTTGCTGTCGGAGATCTTGGCCGGCGGGATGAAGCTCGCGGACCTGCGGGACGTGGCAATCGAAGACATTATCGGGCGGCATCCGGTGAATACTGAAGTCGAGTCAATCGCTGGTTATGTGGCTGGGAAGAGAGTCGTTGTAACCGGGGCCGGTGGATCAATCGGTGCGGAGCTATGCCGTCAGCTGGCAAAGTTTTCGCCCCAAGAACTGATCATGTTGGATCGAGACGAGTCGGGGCTTCATGGAGTTCAGATGTCTGTGTCCGGACATGGCCTCCTTGATAGTGACGACGTGGTGCTAGCCGATATTCGGGAGGGACGTGTATTACACGAAATCTTCGAGCGACGCAGGCCGGAAGTCGTCTTTCACGCTGCTGCACTGAAACACCTCCCTATGCTGGAGCAGTACCCCGAGGAAGCGTGGAAAACAAACGTGCTCGGTACCCTAAACGTACTCTCAGCTGCTCGTCAAGCCGGCGTCAAGACCTTCATCAACATTTCCACGGACAAGGCGGCGAATCCTACGAGTGTCCTTGGTCACTCAAAACGCGTCGCTGAGCGGCTCACGTCGTGGACAGCTATGCAGACGGGGGACGCATATCTGTCAGTTCGATTTGGAAATGTCATTGGAAGCCGCGGATCTATGCTGCCTACTTTCATAGCGCAAATAGAAGCCGGAGGTCCCGTGACTGTCACCGACGCTGACGTGACTAGATACTTCATGACAATTCCGGAGGCATGTCAGCTCGTCATCCAAGCTGGTGCAATTGGCCGACCTGGAGAAGCGCTCATTCTTGATATGGGCCGCCCTGTGCGAATTTTGGACGTTGCTCAACGCATGATCTCCATGTCCGGGAGGCAGGTGGACATTGTGTTCACGGGTCTCCGTGAAGGTGAAAAGCTCCACGAGGAGCTGCTGGGAATCAGCGAGTCTGATGAACGTCCTTTCCATCCTCAAATTACTCATGCAGAAGTTCCTCCACTGGACCCTGACACACTCGATCATGAACGATGGGAAGAGTCCAACTCGCGTGAAAGCAATGCGCAAAAGCCCTACCTCGCCTCCTCACTGGGAGCTGTAAATGAATGATCGAATCTTCATGTCTTCGCCGGATGTCGGTTCACTGGAGGAAGAATATCTGCTGAGTGCACTGCATTCTGGCTGGATCGCCCCCCTAGGGCCCGACGTCGATAAGTTTGAGCAAGAAATGGCTGAACGTGTCGGCCGAGATTTCGCCGTCGCGCTCAGTTCAGGAACTGCCGCTCTCCATTTAGCCCTCTTGGCGAGGAACGTGGGACCTGGCGATATCGTCCTCACCTCAACAATGACTTTTGCAGCCACTGCAAATGCCATTGCCTACACGGGTGCGGAACCGTACTTTGTGGACTGTTTACCTGACACGGGGAACATGGATCCTGCGCTTCTGGAGGAAGCATTGGAGTTCCTATGTTTGTCTGGTGAAAGTGTAAAGGCGATTGTTCCCGTTGATTTGCTGGGGAAAGCAGTTGATTACTCTGCTCTGACAAGGATCGCGGAGCAGTATGGTGTACCACTGTTAGCTGATGCGGCAGAGTCGCTGGGTGCTTACCACGGAGGGAAAGCCGCCGGCGCGTGGGGTGATGCCGCGATTTTCTCGTTCAACGGCAATAAGATTATGACCACGTCCGGTGGAGGTATGCTGCTCACAGATGATCAAGGAATCGCCTCAAAGGCACGATACTTAGCTACTCAAGCAAGACAACCTGTGATCCACTACGAACACCAGGACATTGGATACAACTACAGACTGAGTAACTTGCTTGCCGCCGTCGGCCGGGCCCAGTTGAGCCGGCTTGATGAGATGATCTCCCGACGCCGAAGCGTCCGTGACTTTTATAAGCAGATATTTGACGACGTCCAGGGTGTTTCTATTTTTGGCGCCGCCGACGATTTCGACGATAATTGCTGGCTCACCTCAATTCTGGTGGATTCAGAGGTGGCCGGATTCGATACTGAGCAATTGGGCTCGGCCTTATCGCTTCAGAACATTGAAAGCCGACCGCTATGGAAACCGATGCACCTCCAACCCATCTTTCAGGGGGCGCGTGCCATAACAAACGGTACATCCCAGAGGCTCTTTGAAACGGGTCTCACATTACCCAGCGGCTCAGCGCTGTCGTCCGAGGAATTACGAATTATTGGCCAAGCAATTGCCCAGTTTCTCGCATCTCGAGATACGTTGCCCGATCGTCCGGCCGGAATGCAAATAGTTAGCCGATAGGGTGCACAAGAAGATCACTACCCAAGGGTGGCACCAATCAGTGCGCCCTAAGAGACAAACTGCGCTTGAAGCAAGCGGCAATAGCAGGAGTGTAAGCACATATGATGCGGAATGATTATGCCGGCAAGAAGCTTTTGATTACCGGCGGGACTGGCTCCTTTGGCCACACCGTAGCAAAGAAACTTCTACAGAGCGATGTTGAGCAGATAAGAATATTTAGCCGAGACGAAGCCAAACAGGATGCGATGCGTCATGAAATGGGAGATCCTAGGCTGAAGTTTTATGTTGGGGATATTCGAGACTACGAAAGCATCCATCGTGCAACTCGCGACGTAGATTTTGTTTTTCACGCTGCGGCTCTCAAGCAGGTGCCGTCGTGTGAGTTTTTCCCGATGGAGGCTATGCGCACTAACGTTCTCGGTAGCGATAACGTCGTTCGCGCTGCGGATGCTCATGGAGTTAAGTCCGTTGTTTGTTTGGGTACGGATAAGGCAGTTTACCCTGTAAATGCCATGGGCATGAGTAAAGCACTGATGGAGAAAGTTGCACAATCATACGGGTTGAACAATCCCGAGACTGACACCGTCGTTTCTTGTGTTCGCTATGGGAATGTTATGTATTCACGCGGCTCGGTTATTCCGCTATTTATTCGCCAGATTCAAAAAGGCAGCAAGATAACCGTGACGGACCCAAGTATGTCGCGTTTCCTGATGTCTTTGGCCGATTCAGTTGACTTGGTGGATTTTGCTTTCCACAATGCCACGCAAGGAGACTTGTTTGTGAGGAAAGCGCCTGCATCAACTATTGGCGACCTTGTCCAGGCCATATGCAACTTGTTTCAAGTGGAGCCGGACGTAGAGGTCATCGGGACCAGGCACGCGGAGAAGCTTTCCGAAGCATTGGCAAGCCGTGAAGAACTAACGCGCGCAGAGGACATGGGTGATTACTTCCGAATCAGGGCAGACAACCGAGACTTGAATTACAAGTTGTACTTCAGTGAGGGGGTCCGCGAACAATCTGCATACGAGGACTACGACTCCCACACAACCAATCAACTGGCTGTGCCGGAGATTGAGGATCTTCTGCTGACGCTGCCGGAGGTCCGAAAAGAACTGCGGCGGGCTGGCCTGAGTGAACGTGTAGAGCAGGGCGCATCATGAGCGGTCCGCTTCAGCCCATTGCTGTAACAGGTGCCGGCGGGTTCTTAGGTTTTCACGTGCGGTCACTGCTGCGCAGCTCCGGACGACGTTTATCAGCGGTGTCCTTGGGGGAGTCGTTCGAATTGGATTCAGCACTGCAGAGCATAGACGGGGCCGATCGCCTTATCCATCTTGCAGGAGTTAATCGCGGCACTGACGTTGAAGTGCAGGAGGGGAATCTTCTATTCGCTCGACAACTTGCAAAGGCTCTCGCCAGTTCTGAGACTCCGCCCAAGCTAGTTGTCTTTGCGAACTCAAGCCAGTCTGGAAACGGGACGGTCTACGGAAAGGCCAAGGAAGAGGCAGCTTCAATATTGGAGGCGGCTGCCGAATCGGTGGGGTCTACTTTCCTTAATGTTCGACTTCCTAATCTCTTCGGTGAGCATGGTCGTCCGTTCTACAATTCCGTCACGGCTACATTTTGTCAGTTGCTGGTGAACGGCAAGACGCCTGAGGTACACGACGACAAGCGTCTCACGATGCTCCATGCCCAGAACGCTGCTGAATTGCTCCTCGGCGATCAAGATCTCGAGCTCATGGCTTCTTGGTCAACCAACATTTCGGTCGGTGAGCTCCTCGAAAAATTGCTGGTCATTTCGCATACGTATCGGGACGGAAGCCTCCCGTCTCTGAAAACAGACTTTGATCGGGACCTCTTTAACACATATCGTTCCTATTTAGCGCCAGCGGATAGGATTTTTCAGTTGGACAGGCGGAGCGATTCTCGTGGTTCATTCTTCGAAGTCATCCGATCCAAGGAGAGCAATGGACAGACCTCGTTCTCCACGACATTGCCCAATGTAACTCGTGGCGAGCACTACCACCGTCGAAAGATCGAGCGGTTCAGCGTGCTGTCCGGCAATGCGCGTATTTCTATGCGGAAGCTGTTCACTGACGAAGTACTGTCTTTTGAGGTCAACGGGGATGAACCCGTAGCCATCGATATGCCGACCATGTGGACGCACAACATATTGAACACCGGATCGGACCAGCTCTACACAATGTTTTGGTCGAATGAGCTCTTCGACCCGGCAGCACCCGATACCTTTCCGGAGGAAGTATGAGTAAACCAGGACGCAAGCTGAAGGTTGTCACTGTCGTTGGAACCAGGCCTGAGATAATTCGTCTGGCAGCGACAATAAGACTGCTGGACAAGTACACCGACCATATCTTGGTGCACACGGGACAAAATTACGATTATGAACTGAATGAGATCTTCTTTGAAGACCTTGGACTACGTCGCCCTGATCACTTTCTAGGAGCAGACATATCATCGCTGGGCGCAGTCTTGGGATCCATCCTCACAACTGTAGAGAAAGTGTTGCTCGAGGAAAAGCCTGATGCCATGCTCGTGCTAGGGGACACTAACAGCTGTATCTCAGCACTCATGGCACGGAGACTGAAAATTCCTGTCTACCACATGGAGGCGGGCAACCGTTGCTTTGATGAGAATGTTCCGGAGGAAGTGAATCGAAAGCTGGTAGACCATGTCTCTGATTACAATTTGGTTTATACCGAGCACGCGAGACGAAACCTTTTGGCCGAGGGCGTTCACCCGTCGCGGATCGTTTTAACCGGCTCGCCTATGAAAGAAGTCTTGGATGCTAATGCCAAGGCCATAGCCGGCAGCGATATTCTTGAACGTCAAGGATTGGCTGCAGGGGAATATTTCCTCGTAAGTTTGCATCGCGAAGAGAACGTAGACAATCCTGACCGGCTGGAGCAGGTTTTGCAGGCTTTGAATGAAGTCGGTCGTGTCTATGAGCTTCCTGTCCTGGTTTCAACGCATCCGAGAACTAGGAAGCGTCTTGAAGCTCAACCTGAACATCTCAAGAGTGGGTTGCGCTTCCACCCGCCGTTCGGATTCAACGACTATATTCAGCTACAACAGTCGGCAAAGCTTGTACTCTCTGACAGTGGCACAATAAGCGAGGAGTCGCTCATCCTCAAATTCCCCGCCTTGACGCTGAGAGACTCGATTGAACGCCCCGAATCTCTGGACGTTGGGGGTATTTTAACGACTGGACTGAGCACGGACGCAATTGTTGACTCAGTAAGGATGGCACTAGATCTCTCGCTAGACAGCGGGATTGTAGATGCCCCATGGGAGTACCGAGTTGCAGATACTTCTCGACGAACGCTGAATTTTATTCGTTCAACCGCTCACAGTCATCACCAGCGTGCAGGAATCCGCGCTTAGCAGTACGCATGCCCGGTACTGATCCCCAAACGGCGCCTAGGGTATGGATGCTGCCAGATATCATGTGGTCCACCGCGGGGTTCAGCACGAGTGCGCGGGGCCTTGCTCGCCTGGCGGCGTATAGCTGCTGTTTAGAAATGTGCTGATCTGCGGGGTTTCCCCCTCCGGACCAAAGTCAGTGTCAATAGTCATGGAATGGTTGAGGCAGTATGCGCAGAGTGATTAAGGCTCTGTTGTCGAACGGTATATTCAGCGTCATGACCTTGGCATTGTCGGTATTGGTTGCTCGTTTTGGGGGCACCGATGAATTAGGCATGTTCGGGGTGTCTTTCGCGGCCTATCTCTTGGTTCAGGTGATAGTCCGGGAGGCTGGCGCAAATACTATTGTTTCGACCTCGCCCACGCGAAGGAAACTTCGGGTAACCGCTGGCCGCATTTCATTTATGGCATTGGTGTTTGCTGTCCCGATTCTCCTTTGCGGCGTGGCTCTAAGCGCGCCATATCTAACAGTGATTGGCCTAGCCATTCACGGTCTCTGTCTCTACGACTACTCGAAGACATTGAGCCTGAGTTTGGATGACGGCCGTACAGCGATACTGCAGGACGGTGCACTTTTCGCAGTTTTTGCGATCGCTGGTGCTATGGCGTTTCTCAACATAATCACTCCACTTATGCTTGTGGCGGTTTGGGCGTTCTCTGGATCGATGCTTGGATATCTCTCATCATTTATTCAGAGTTACAGGTTGCGTCCCTCTTGGAGTGGTGAGGCTCGTGAATTGAAGACGAGTTGGGTTTTTGGATCTCAAGCTCTTATTGGATCGGGTTCTGTCCACATCCTGACTTTTCTCCTGAGCCTCACAGGGGGACCAGTTCTTGTTGGAGCGATGAGGGGTGCCAGCACTATAATTGGCCCCTCCAATCTGATCGTTTCGACAGCTCAACCACTATTGATAACATTTCTGGCGCGCTCTACTAGCGATCCTGAAACTGTTTCAATGCCAGCCGTGCGCAAGTGCGCTGTCGCCCTAGTATCCGTTCATTTTATCGTGACGTCGGGTCTGGTGGCCTTAGGCCATTTCTATGGGGACCTAATCCTTGGGGCCACGTGGCAGGATTCAGCCCATCTTCTCTATGTAGTGGCACTCGATTCTGTCTTCGTCGCAATCGGTGCCGTCCCGCTTGCCGCTCACAGGAGTGTCTGGGCTGCCAAGAGATTGGCTCAGATAAGCATGCGCGTGGTTATTATCCGCTTGCCGCTGGTGATCGTAGGCGCCATGAACTGGGGAGCTTTCGGGGCCGTCTGCGGGTTGTTAGCTGTCACCATCATGGCATCGTCAGCCTGGTGGATTTCTTTGATTCGGCTGAACAGACGATGAGGGCCGAGGATTGATTTTCAGGAACAGCACACAGATCGAATTTGGGATTTCCGCTGCGGGCTGCTCTGGCCCCTGTCGGCTTCCTGGATATCGAAGGACCGCCTACGCTTTCTCGCTAAGGGCGAGCAGCGATGGCTGTCTTGCAAGCGTGTTCTAGGTGTGGAAGTCCATGCAAGTACCTGAGTTCGTGGATTCCGTGTTCGGCTGAATGAGGGAGCAGAACCGGAATGCATTATTGGAGACTTTGATATTCGCTGATCGCTCGGAGTGTCAGTCATGGTATACAAACTAAGGAGTCAAGTTGCGAATAGTCGTATTCAACGCGTTTTTCCCACCTGCCTATCTAGGGGGTGGTCCTATTCGGACAATTGCAGCCATGCTATCGTCGGCCCCCCGAGAATTTGCGGCGTCTGTTATTACGACGAACACTGACTTAGGACGGGGGGAACCCTTGGCTGTAGTGCCAAACCAATGGCAACGCTTTTCCGAAGCCCAAGTCTATTATTGTTCCATGGCGAAACTTCGTTCATATCTCAAGGCTCTGAGCGAAGCTCGGGATTTACAACCCGATGCGGTCTATTTGAATAGCTTTTTTGATCCCAAATTTTCCATAATCCCCCAATGGCTATTCCGATTGAAATGGCTTGATTCGAGGATTTTGGCGATCGCGCCCAGAGGAGAGTTTAGCGCTGGGGCGATGACTATCAAGGGAATTAAAAAGTCTCTATATATTTGGGCATTCAAGCGATCAGGCCTGGCCTCCAAGGTTGTGTGGCATGCATCGGCTACTGGTGAGTCGGAAGACATAAAAAGAGTATTTGGCGCAAAAGTATCAATCATCATTCGAGAAAACGATACCTTGCTACCCCCCCGCGCGCTTGAGCCGGTAGAATCGCCAGCCGGCCCCCTGCGTGCTGTGAGTCTCTCACGGTTGTCTCCCAAGAAGGGTATTCACACCCTTCTTGAGGGTTTGCGGGAGGCCAACGGGCCGATCGAGCTCGATATCATCGGCCCACCCGAAGACAAGAGTTATCATGAACGCTGCCTGAAATTGGTCGAACCTCTTCCCGAAAGCGTGAGTGTAAGGTTTCTGGGCGCTTTGCCCCATGAGGAAATCCGGTCTCGTCTGAGCCAATACGACGTCATGCTGTGCCCCACGAAGGGAGAGAACTTTGGACATGTAATCGCTGAAGCACTTTCAGCCTCATGTCCAGTTTTGTGTGCCGACGTAACGCCATGGTCTGAGCGGCTGCGTGCCGGTGGTGGAGAGGTCGTTAGCCCCAATGATGCTGGGGGATGGGCTCTTGCGGTTGATGCCTATGCGCAGATGTCCGTGAGTGATCGGATGGATCGACGGAGGGCTGCCGGAGTTTGCTATAACGAATGGCGAGCAGCGAACCCACAGCCGCATTTCTTTTCGCTGCTGAAGACGGAACTGGGTAGAAGAAATCCGACGAACGCGTGAGGTATTCGCTTGCAGCGACCGTTTTGTTTGTCATGGTCGGGGAGTTGTAGCGGCGTCGAAGCCGTACGACTCTGACTACTGCACTACAGAAGTGGTCCGTGCGTTGCTAAACGCATGACCACGATGCGCGGGACGTTGCATGTCTGTACGCGGGCCGGTCGTGGACCGTAGACGGTCCGGGAGACGTCAGCCGATTCAAGCGGTAGTAAGGCAAGCTTTCGAAGGACACTGAGCCTGTCCCTTTGCGGATGAGTAAGACCTGACTTGGCTCATTTACTTAGTGCGTGAGTTTTGAGTGCTGGATGGCTTGTTGTTCGATGGAAATGGCGGGGTCGAATCTCTGCATGGTGCCGTTGATGGCGATGGCGGCCGAGCGGAGGGGCCGGAGCTGTTTGATGACGTTGGCGACCGCGAGTCCTGTTCTGCTCTGTCCTGCTCTGGACTGTTCGGGAGACTGCAAGCGCGGTGAACACGATCGTCAGGTGGGCCTCGATCGCATCGGGGGTGTGGTGAAACATGGGCCTGGCCCGCAGGTCTGTCTTGCTCATCCGGAAGGACTGCTCGACGTGCCACAGGTCGTGGTAGGAGGAGATGACTTCGGTTGCGGTCATCACGTTCGCGGGAATGTTCGTGACGTAGCCCTTGAGCCCGGCCAGTTGCCTGACGCATGCCAGTGACGCCTCGTCGAGGCTGGGTTTGCCGCCGGCAGTCTTGACGAATCGTGGGGTGCGGGCAGCTTTCTGTCCTTCGATGACCTCGCGTGCCCGGTTCTCCTGGGCCGTGAGGGTGATGGCGTCGTGGACCGCTCTCTTGCGGGAGTAAGCCCATACGGCCCGCCATGAACCGGAATGGATGGCAGGGTCCCAGACCTGACTTGGCCCGTGAGCCAAGTCAGGTGGGAACGAAACAGCGCATTCGGCGCGGCTGACAGTGCATGCCGACCCACGACGAAATGGTAGCCCGGCGCTTGCCCCACCGGGGCTAATGAATTTGTTGCAGCATCATCGCCACCCGGTCAGGTTCATTCTAGGCTCGTGGCCCTGTTCCTGATTACATGCTTAGACACAGGTATCCAAGCCGGGCTACGATCTTCCCTTTAGATCAAGCACGGAATCAATTCCACGCGAAGTAGGAAAAGTCATTGCCCTCAGAACGTTGTGAGGCCGAACTGCGGCGCTAAAATTCTGTACAAATTTATGAGCCAGGCGAGCAGCTGCCGTTTAGATGCTTACGGAAGGACGAGACCATAGCAGGGATTGTGCTTACCGGAACGTCCTGATGGACGGGAAAATTTGTAATCTGTGTCGAGAGTCGGTTCAACTCCGAAAAATCATGTCTTACTGGCGCGATCAGGGTGTGATATAGGCTTACCATACCAAAACCGTCGCTATTCATTTCAGAGTAGACCTGATCTCTATTGCCGCTGAGGATGCGAACCGGCAGAGTCTGCGGCACATCATTCTCGTCGAGATTGGGCCACAGCAGGTCAAATTTTGAACCGCACTCCGGAAGCGCTAAAAGAAGGCCGGTCAATGCGATAAAGTTCTCGCGTCGCGCTTCACTGATCGCCCTCCAATCATAATTCACGATCTGTTCGGCCAAGCCAGGCATTGTAGAGGTCTGGTCCCTAACAAGGCTGCTATCAGAATATCGGATCATTCCGCCTTGGCTAAAGGGGAACATTTTATGTAGTGAGAATAGGCTAACTTGCCCATAATTTCCGGCTTTGCCGTTGCCCAAAGACGAAAAGAAACCGTGGGCTAGATCCTCCACCAGCACCACATCGTAGTCGTCAGCTAGCCGTCGAATTCTTTCGATCGCGGGTTCCGTGCGACCGAAATAGTGGATCACGACGAGTACTTGATACTCACCTGAGGCGAGTTGTCGTTCAACATCGTCCATATGAACACTAAGATCACGGTTCAAGTCGTAAAAGCCAACTTTCGCCTTGGAATCGACGACGGGATCGAAGACTCCGCTGCCTTCCCGCTGCGACCATCCAATAAAAGCGGGTAGAAGTATGCCGCCATTCCGCGGAGAGTTCAGGGCGTTAGCTAAAAAGTCACGCATGCCGTCACGCGCCGACTTGTAGAAGAAGGAAGGCCTAAGGTACGCGTCCGTCACAGAGGCCGTCTTGTTGAGTTTCATAGAAATCCTTCGAGTTTTCTTCCGCGCCTGTGAAGCTGGAGCAGCATTCGGTCACTACGGGTGACCACATGATGGCTAGTTTTTATATCGGGTAGATTCTCCACGGGGACTACCGCAAATGCTTGATCCACCTCATGAAACACATTTCGTAGGCTTGAGAGTAGAGCATCATTCTCAAAGGAATCCATTGAGGGACATCGCAGGACGTGCTCGCCGATACGGCCTATGGTGATCCTTTCCGCTCCAAGCGTCACGTCCAATTCGCAGAAGCCATGTGCTCGAAAGGCTGAAATCGCCACAGGCAGAGAAGCGATGGATGCAGTTCCCAGGGGCTCAGGCAGTTTTCTTGTAATCCAGGCAGACGTGCTACAGGTCTCGAAGCCCAACTTGGTGTAAAGCGCTTGGGCCGCCCGGTTGTCGGGGAAGACATCTAAGCCAAGTTCAGTAATGTGTGGATGATCTTCCAGAAACGAGGTGATAAGGCTCGTTGCAAGGCCTCGCCCTCTTGCCTCACTCGCCACGCATATGTAGGACAAGAAGGCACGACCATTACCCAATAGGCGGAAGTCAGCAAAGCCAAGAAGCCTTTCGACTGACGTCATCGCAAGTAGAACGCGGTCCGACTCTGAGTTGGGATATTGCATAGGAATCGACAAGAAATCGGCCATTCCAGGCTGGTCGTAGATCATGTACGGTCGCACTTGTTTGGAAAATGAATCTCGAACCATCTGAACAATCCGAGGGACATCATCGAGTTTTACTCGACTGATGGAGGGCTTGGTCACGAGAGGGTCGTTCCTTTCCGCTCATCATCCAAATTGCGCATTACGGACTCGGGATCAACGACGACCCCGTTGCGTCCAAACACCCTAAGGACCGTCAATGTGATGATCTTCAGATCCAAGATGGTTGAGAGATTGTTCACATACCAAACATCGAGCGCAAGCCGCTTGTCCCAAGACGTGGTGTTTCTACCATTGACTTGTGCCCAGCCAGTAAGGCCGGGTTTCACATTGAGACGCGTCAACTCGTCCTCAGTGAAGTATGGCGTATAACGCATCAAAAGTGGCCTGGGGCCGACTAGGGACATGTCGCCGCGAAGGACATTCCACAAACCAGGTAGTTCGTCGAGGCTGGTAGATCTCAAAAGCCGCCCGAAGCTGGTCAGGCGTAGGGTATCCGGCAACGGCTTGCCGAATTCGTCCACGCCATCCGTCATCGTCCGGAACTTCAGCATTTCGAATGGCTCGCCATCTTTACCCGGCCGAACTTGTCTAAAGAGAACTGGAGACCCCAACTTTTTCCTCACAAGCAGCGCTACAGCGCTCATGGGGACACTGGCCAAGAGAAGACCGGTGCCCGCACCGAGCACGTCGAGGATCCTCTTTCGTGTCGCCACTCCGGGTTTTTGTCTCGAAGCGGCTCGAAGAATCCTCGCGAAGGCACGGGCCCCAACCGACAAAGACAGCTGTTCGTGGTAGTAACGCTTGCCGGCAGCACCCATTTGCTGCCGTTCGTCCTCAGATAGTCTCATCATTTCGAGAACGGCGTCAGCCAACTGGTTCGGATTCTCAGGTTCGAAGCAGATGCCGGCCTTCGCGGCACGGATAATGTTGGCGGCGTCCCCACGAACACCCATTAGTACGGGCTTCCCGGCCATCAAATAGGCCTGGGTTTTAGAGGGAATGGTGATTTCAAAAAGGGGATCATCGCGCAAATGGACTAAAAGCGCTTGGGAGCGAGTAAGGACTTGGCCGATTTCAGATATGGGAACTCGAGGCATGAAAGTTACATTCTTTAGTCCTTTCAATTCGGCAAGGCGCTTGAGTCTCTCAAGCTCGAGGCCACCACCTATGAGAAGGAAGTGGAGTTTTGGCTCGCTACTAAGAATTTCGGCAGCCTCAAGAACACAATCAAGGGCTTGCGCCTTTCCCATGTTGCCCGCAAACGTAATAGTAAACTTGTCATCACTATCTAGGCGGTTGTCCGAACTCTGAGTTGAGACATCAATTTGCTTTTCATCAGCCCAGTTCGGAACTACTTCTATTCTTGATTCGGGAATTGATCGTTTGATCAACGCTTCCCTGAATCCATTTGATAACACGACGATGCAACTGGCACCGCTGTAAACCCTTTTCATCATGACGCCTACAAAAGCAAGTATACGAGGACTATTAATCATGCCCGTTGCGGCGAGAGTGTCCGGCCATAGGTCCTGGACGTCGTATACGTACGGAACACCTTTGAGGGCCTTAAGAATTATCGCGGGTAAACCGACCGTAGCGGGAGGGTGATAGACGTAAGCGACGTCGGGGCGCTGCGTGAGAATCACGCCAATTGATGCGGATATTGCAAAAGAGACGTAGTTGAGGGCTCGAGCCACTCCTGAACCATTATGACTGGGGTACAGCGGTACTCGTAATACATTGATGCCGTGAACTATCTCGCGTTGGAAAACCTTTACCCGATAATCATCGTAGATTTTCCCTCCAGGATAATTCGGGAAACCAGTAAGTACGCGAACATCGTGTCCTTGTGCCTTAAGTTCTTCCGCGAAAAGAAGGCCCTTGAAAGTAGGCTCAGGATCGAACCATTGCGTGATTAGCAAAATCCGTAGAGGGCGGTCTGCTGGTGACTTTTTGTTCAAGTCTGGATTTCGCAAAGTTGACAGCAATCGATTGATCAAATCGTCCTCCTGTATTCTGGGAAGAAGGCAGACTCGTCGCTATCATGGTCCCGCCTGAGCATGGTGTAATGCTTTTGGACCAACTCTTTGTACACATCGGGGCGAAGTATTCTCTGCCCCGTTACGAAGTCAACGGCGCCGGTTGGGGCAAACGCCTTCTTGTAACGCTCGATGCCGTCTCCAGGACTGGCGCCACCCCCGAGGACGAAGTGACGCTTTCCCTTTCCTCTTGCCCAGCGAATTACTTCGTATTTCAGAAAATCATTAGGGCGTAAGTCGAAGGCCTCCCGATCTGTTCCGCCTAGGAAGGAATACACGGCGAACTCGGATACAAGAACGAGTTCTGTCGAGACGATCTTGCCATCGTGGCAGACATGGGCGTAGATGAACTGTCCGGGCAATTTGTGCTGGATCGACTCAAAAAAACTCTGTGAGAAGTAATAGCCGGAGCTTGCGCTGCGCCGATCCATTGTGCTCTCATAAATTCTCATAAAGTCAGCGAGGTGACTTCCGTCTTCATCTATTAGAATGGAAAGTCCATTTCGCGTGGCCTTCTTAACATTCTTTCGGACTTTCGACTCGAAGCTCATGAACATCGCGTCGTCGTCGAGTTCGAGAGAGCGGATGATGTTCTGTGACCGGCATACCTTGTCGCCAGGATACGGCAGGAACATCTCCGGGAAGAGGCCGAAGCGTATAAACTCCGCCACTACGTCATGAGCCATCGCCCACGCATCAAACAACTTCCAGAATTGGGCGGCGAGCTCTTCTGCGTTCGACTGGTTCCAGGCGAGGGGTCCGCCATATCCGTATGGAGTCGAAATGTCCCTCCAGCGCCTCTCTGAAGGGATAGATACAGGAATCTCTCGCGAAATAAAGGGGTAGAGTACAGCTCCGGCCGGACTCGAGTACGCGGCGCAAAGGACGCGGTCGCCGTCACTCTTGAACAGGTTGGCATAGTCGGGATGGGATGAGACTTCGCGTTCTGGCGAAAGGTTCCAAAATCTTAGCCAGGCTTGATAGTCGACCGGGTCGCTGGCGTCCCAGACGTTAAAATCGCTTTGCATGCTGAAACCTTATTAGTAGTCGATACTTACTTTGGAGCAAAAGTGGCACCTTCCTTTGCCCGCTCAAGAGCTAGGGAACCCGCGAAGGGGCTAGCTGCGAGGGATAAATGTCGGTTTGCTCCGTCGACCAGAGCATAGTGTGCCGGACACAGTATATATATGAACACGCCTCTTGTTCATTGGAGCGATACGTGTCCCCGGGCACGTGTATCTCCTGAGTGAAAGCCCCGGCCTGGCGTATTCGATTCCGGTTGGCAGGCATGCCCGGAACGTCACAAATCGGCCCGGGGTGCTGCTCGTTTGACACCCTTGGCGCCGCCATGCATTCCATGGCCTGGATTCTCCGCCAATCTGAATGTCCTTTTGCGGTAAGCATTCATAGAGTCGGGCGGTTCCTGGGGGTGATGTGGAGACTCTGGCTGGCAGCGCGCATGAGATTCGCCTAGAAAATACGAATTCTGCAACGGTCAGCCGCCTCGTCTCAGCGGGAGTTACCGCGTATCAACATCCTCAAACACCAGAAACGTCTGCGTGTCCAGCACGCCTGGCATCGACTGCAGCTGGTCAAAAATCACGCGCCGCAGGTCAACGTTGTCCACGGCCCGCACCAGCAGGATCACGTCGAAGTCCCCGCCCACCAGCGCGATATGGTGCACCTCTGGGATCGCCCGCAGCAGCTCCCGGAGCTCGCGCCAGGAATGCTGCCGCACCTTGAGCGTCACATAGGCGGACGACTTCAGGCCTGCCTTGATCGGATCCACCAGCGCCGTGAACTTGGTCAGCACGCCCTCTCCGGTCAGCCTGGCGATCCGCGTGTAGGCGTGCGCCCGCGAGATGTGGACGTTCTCGGCCACCTGTGTCACTGACATCCGCCCGTCCCGCGTCAGCTCCGCAATGATGTTGCGGTCCACGTCATCCAGCGGGACCGCGACCTGCCCGGGCTCGGCTCCTGCCATTTGTCTACTACTCCCGTCGGTAAGCCAGCTCACACTTACGATTTGTCTTTCAGGGTAGGGCAATATCTAAAACTTCTCCACGATTCACGCTGGGGCTGGATACGAAACATCGTCCGGGATGATACTGAAAGCGAATAGTGGCTACAGAAGGACGGACCAATGACGATCTCCGCGGACCACACTGCCCGGGACCGGGCAGCGCAGGACCGGCAGATGCCGGACCAAGATGAGGACCTTCACGTAGAGGGCCCTGTTGCCGAGGCCGTGCGCAAGTTCGGCATCACTGTTGAGGACTACTTGCTGCCGGCCCGCCACCAGATCCAGATGGTGGACCAGGACGGCAACCTCAAACCGCACTCCGAACAGGGCACCGAGCCCGGGCACGAGTACCCGCTGCCCGGCGACGAGGAACTGTTGGCGGCCTACGAGCAGCTCGTCGTCGGCCGCCGGGTCAACGACCAGAACTCGGCCCTGGTCCGCCAGGGCCGCATGGCCGTCTACCCCTCCAGCCACGGCCAGGAGGCCTGCCAGGTCGCAGCCGCCCTGTGCCTGTCGGAGGGCGACTGGATGTTCCCCACGTACCGCGACTCCGTGGCCGTGATGGCCCGCGGCGTGGACCCCGTGCAGACGATGACACTCTTCCGCGGCGACTGGCACAGCGGCTACAACCCCGCCGAGCACAGGGTCGGCATCCAGTGCACCCCGCTCACCACCCAGCTGCTGCACGCCGTCGGCGTCGCGCACGCCGCCAAACTGCGCGGCGAGGACACGGTGGTCCTGGCCATGTGCGGGGACGGCGCCACGAGCGAAGGCGACTTCCACGAAGCCCTGAACTTCGCCGCCGTCTTCCACCTCCCGGTCATCTTCTTCGTGCAGAACAACCAGTACGCCATCTCGGTGCCGCTGGCGCACCAGTCCGTTGCGCCGTCGCTTGCCCACAAGGCCGTCGGCTACGGCATGGCCGGCGAACGCGTGGACGGGAACGACGTCGTTGCCCTCCTCGCGGTCCTTGACCGCGCCGTAAAGCTCGCCCGCGAAGGGTCCGGCCCACTGCTCGTGGAGGCGCACACCTACCGCATGCAGGCGCACACCAACGCAGACGACGCCACGCGCTACCGCCAGGACAGCGAGGTCGCCCAATGGGTGGCCCGCGATCCGCTGACGCGGATGAAGAAGTACCTGACGGACAAGGGGCTGCTGGACGACGACGGCGAGTCCCGGATCACCGAGAAAGCGGAAGCGGTTGCCACGCAGCTCCGCAACGGCCTCAGCGAGGATGTTCCCGTGGATCCGCAGGATCTCTTCAACCACGTCTTCACCACCCCGACGCCCCAGCTGAAGGAACAATCCGTCCTGCTCGCCGACGAGCTCGCCCGCGACGCCAGCGCCGGCGCTTCATCCGATACGGAGGCCGTAGAATGAGCCCCACCATCACCACTTCGTCCGAGGCCAACGGCAACGTCAGTTCCGCCACTGCCAGGGCGGCCGCCACTGCTGCGGCGTCCGCCGAGGCAGCCGGCCCCCAGCCGGTCACCATGGCCAAGGCCCTGAACACTGCCATGGCCGACGCGATGCGCGCCGACAAGTCCGTCCTGGTGTTCGGCGAGGATGTCGGCATGCTCGGCGGCGTCTTCCGCATCACCGATGGCCTCACCAAGACCTTCGGCGAGCAGCGCTGCTTCGATACGCCCCTGGCCGAGTCCGGCATTGTCGGCATGGCGGTGGGCATGGCGATCAACGGCATGCGCCCTGTCATCGAGATGCAGTTCGACGCATTCGCGTACCCGGCATTCGAACAGATCGTCAGCCACGTGGCCAAGATGCACAACCGGACCAAGGGCGCGCTCAAACTGCCGATGGTCATCCGTGTGCCGTATGCCGGCGGCATCGGGGGAGTGGAGCACCACTGCGACTCGTCCGAGTCGTACTACGCCCACACCGCCGGCCTGAAGGTCTACACCCCGGCCACAGTGGCAGACGCGTACCGCATGCTCCGCGAAGCCATCGACTCCGACGATCCCGTGATGTTCATGGAGCCGAAGAAGCTCTACTGGTCCAAAGATCTGGTGGACCTCGAGGCGCTCCGCAGCGAGCACGAAGCCAATGCCGAACGGGGGACGTCCACGGAAGGCCGCGCCGCCGTCGCCCGTCCCGGTACCGACGCAACGCTGATCGCGTACGGGCCGTCCGTGCCGACGGCGCTCGCCGCCGCTGCCGCCGCGGCTGAGGAAGGCCGCTCCCTGGAAGTCATCGACATCCGCACCATCGTGCCGTTCGACGACGAAACCGTCGCGGCATCCGTCCGGAAGACCGGCCGGGCAGTGGTCATCGCCGAGGCCCACGGCTTCGCGTCCGTGTCCTCCGAGATCGTGGCCCGCGTCCAGGAACGCTGCTTCCACTACCTTGCCGCGCCGATCCGCCGGGTGACGGGCTTCGACGTCCCCTACCCGGCCCCGAAACTCGAGCACTACTATCTGCCCGGCGTGGACCGCATCCTCGACGCCGTGGACGACCTCCAGTGGGAAGACTGATCAGATGAGCGAAACCAAAGTATTCCTCCTCCCCGACCTGGGCGAGGGCCTCACCGAAGCCGAACTCGTGAACTGGCTCGTCGCCGTGGGCGACGAAATCCGGGTGGACCAGCCGATCGCCGAAGTGGAGACCGCCAAATCCATGGTGGAGGTCCCGTCCCCCTACGCCGGGACCGTCGCCGAGCTGCACGGCGAACCGGGCCAGACCATGGACGTGGGCAAGCCGCTGATTTCGGTGACACCTGTCGGTGGCTCGATGGCGCAGCAGCCTGCTGAGGTGACGGCCGAAACCTACCGCGAGGAAGAGAAGGCGGGCTCCGGCAACGTCCTGATCGGGTACGGAACTCCGGGCGGTGCGACTACGGTCCGCCGGACCCGCCCGCGCCGCACTCTCTCGTTGGTTGAGTCTGCCGAAACCAAGTCCGCCGAAACCGGCGCCCAGCCGAAGCTGACCACTGCGGCCGATGACCTCCTCCTGAAGCGCACCCGGGTTCCTGGCAAGCTGGGGGCGGTCATTTCCCCGCTGGTCCGCCGGATGGCAAAGGAGCATGGAGTGGACCTCGGGCATGTGCAGGGCTCGGGTGAAAGCGGCGTGATCATGCGCCGCGACGTCGAAGCCGCGATCAACGCTCCGGCGCTTGAGCCTGTCGAGACCCCTGCCCGTCCGCTGGTTGAGCCTGCCGAAAGCAGCACGCCCGATGTGGATTCCCGCACTGGTCTCGGCATCGTGAGCCGCACGCCCGTTCGGCGCGTCCGCAAGGCCGTCGCCGCCAACATGAGCCGGAGCCGCGCGGAGATCCCTGAAGCAACGGTTTGGGTGGATGTCGACGCGACCGCGCTCGTTGAGATGCGGGCCGAGCTGAAGAACAAAGCGGGGCACAACACTCCCGGACTTTTGGCCTTTATCGCCCGTTTTGTCACTGCTGGGTTAAAAAAGTATCCGGAACTGAATACGAGGATGGTCACGGCTGAGGACACGTCCGGCAGCCAACAGCAGGAAATCGTCGCCTTCGACGGTGTCAACCTGGGCTTTGCCGCCCAGACGAACCGGGGCCTGATGGTTCCGTCAGTCCGCAACGCAGACAAGCTCAGCGCGCGCGAACTCGACGCGGAGATCAGGCGGCTCACCGCCGTCGTGCGTGACGGCAAAGCCTCGCCTGCCGAACTGGGCAGCGGCACTTTCACGCTCAACAACTATGGCGTGTTCGGCGTGGACGGTTCCGCGGCGATCATCAACTACCCGGAGGTTGCCATCCTGGGTGTGGGCCGGATCATCGACAAGCCATGGGTGGTGGACGGCGAACTCGCAGTCCGCAAGGTCACCGAACTGACGCTTACCTTCGATCACCGGGTGTGCGATGGGGGAACGGCTGGCGGATTCTTGCGCTACGTCGCGGACGGGATGGAGAACCCTGGGTCCTTGCTGGCGGACTTGTAACAGGTTCGGCAATTCGCCATTAGGACGAATGCTCACGCCGGAAACCAAATAGTGATATACAAGGCAGATGAAAATATCGTTGCCTTTTGGGGAAGGCGATGGTCCGCTGGACTGTCCTCACCAGTTCGTTGGTGTTTGTCGAGAATGCCAAACCAACGTAGATGCTTATGCACCTGAGTGCAATGCTGCGATCCGGTCGGCCTGTCATTATCGTTCTGCCGCTACTCTCGCCTTCATCAACTAATTCGAAGGAGAATTGCGCGGCCCGCGGGAGGCTGGCAAAACAAAAATCGGGCCCATTGCGGTCCCTTGGATTGATGCTCGTAACCAACTGAGTCATCGCGAGCCCTGCCGAGAAGTCGTGCACGAGCGGCAGCGCAGCCTATGAATGGGTGACTCTCAAACTTCACCTATTGACAACATAGGCGAGTAGCGCAGCCAGTCCAGCCGTCTGGCCAAAGGCCACATATATGAGGACCTTCAGCCGGGTGGGTCGGTGGTGAGGACGAAGGTGGGTTTGCTGAACGTATGCCATGACCTGACGCTACGGCAGAAATCTTGGATTTACCTTTGGGTGAAGAGCCGCCACGATGAGTGACGAGGGGGACCAGCGTTTGCCTTCCTGAATGTCAAAGACCTAAAGGCTGGTTGTAGATCTTGAGGAAAATTCATTCCGTGTTTTCGCCAAATTATAGAATCAGGCGCTTCCCGCAATGAGTCCCACAGTAGCCCGCTCAGCCCGGCTCGACTGCGGAATGCCCAAGCCGATTTCCGGGGACTTCCCAGCTTCGTGGGTAGAATCGAGGCCTGAAGACCGCAGATGCTCCCAAGATTTACGGAGAACGAATGTCACGATGGCTCGAGGTCGGCACGGACAACTATGTGCTGACGACGGAAGGTTCAAAGCTTAACACCGGCCTGATCATCGGCAGGGAACGGGCCATGGTCATCGATACCGGATGCGGGCCGCGGCAAGGACGCGAGATTCTGGACGCCGTGCGTGAAAAGACCCAGTTGCCCCTGGTCGTCGTGAACACGCACGCGCACTACGACCACTTCTTCGGCAATTCAGTGTTCGCGGAAGACGGCGCGACCGAGTTCTGGGCCCATGAGAACTGCGCCGAGGAGATCGGCGAAAACGCCGATGCCCAACGGGCGGCCGTTGCAGAACGGGAGCCGGAAATGGCCGCCGGTGAAGGCGCGAATGTTGAACTGGTGGTGCCCAACGCGCTGGTCCGGGACCAGCCGGTGCTCGTGGATCTGGGCGGACAGACTGCCACGCTGTTCTACCTTGGCCGGGGCCACACCGACGGCGACCTGCTCGTGGGTACCACCACCACCCTGTACGCCGGCGACCTGGTGGAGCAGGGGGCACATCCCTCCTTCGAAGACGCCTATCCGGAGGAATGGGCGGACGCCCTGCGGCACCTCTCCGCACTGCGCCACCGTTACGAATTCCTCATCCCCGGCCACGGTGAGCCGTGCAGCGACCGCTTCGTCAAAACCATGGCAGACACGATGTCGACCGCCGTCCGGCAAGCACGCCAGTCGATCCGGGACACGCCATCCGACGCCACTAAGGCCATTCCTGTCCTGCCCTACGGTCCGGAGCAGTCCCGGTGGTTCATCAAACGCCTGCAGGAGACGCGGCCGCAGCACTGACAGGCGTTGCCCGTGCGGGCCTACGCTCGACTGGCATTTCTGGCAGTATCAACTGCAGTCGTGGTGGTGTCGCCACGCCCAAGAGTAATCTCGGGAACGTGGTCACGAGCCAGGCTGACTCTAACGACTTTACGTGTCCAGTTGGACAGCCACGTTGACTGCTGAGTAATCTGACCCCAGATCTATGGGGGATCTCTTTGCCAGCTACTGTCGCCGTCGCCAAGCTAGAGCGATTGCGTCCAAGGTCTCACCGTCCCGGAGGTTATCGTGGCTTTCCCGACTCCATCTGCTCCGCACGGATGCCCGTGTGATGGCTCCGGCTGTATGCCGTTTTCTCCGGCACCGGAGACGTAGGCGTGCCGTACATCGACATTAATCCCCACCGCAGCCGCCCAAAGTGGTGGAGCTACGTCATCCTTGGGATACTCCTCATCCTCACAGCCGCTGTAGTCGCGACTGCACTCCTCCGGAGCTGATGACAGGGGCATGGGCTTCAGCGCCTAGAATTGCTCTTTGAACCTATCCAATCGAGAAGCGCAGCGGAATATTGCTGTGAGCCCTGGGGGGACCAACATGCCCAAACCGGCGGATAACCAAATAGCCGAAGCAGACACCGACACGGAGCAGCCCGAGCTGCGCCGCCGCCGTGCCCGCCGCCGTGACGGCAGCGACTCCGACGACTGGACAGGATCCCTTGACGCAGTGACATCCAACACCAGTTCCGTCCCCGTGCTCCCCGTCCGCAGCTCGTCTTGGGCCGAGGCCGCCGCAGCCGCTGACGCCCACTCCGGCGCACCTGACGCCCCGCCGGCGCCTACCCGTAGTCCGGCAGGAGCGCCGGCGTCGTCTGTTCAGGAAGCTTCCCCCGAACCGGAACTCCCGACGGCCGACGCCACCGCTCTTCCGACGTCGTTCGTCCGTGAGCAGAAGCCTCGCCCCAAGCGCGGCTTCCGCGGCTTCCTTTACCGCGTGACCGGGGGCTCCTGGAACCTGGGCCCCAGCGCGCAGGAGCGCGAGGAGGACGAGCTGGCCCGCCGCATCTCCCGCCAGCTGCAGGGCAGCTTCAACACGGCCGTGCTCAGCCTCAAGGGCGGCATCGGCAAGACCTCCACCACCGTGGGCGTGGGCCTGACCCTCGCCGAATTCCGCGGCGATCCGCCTTGCGCCATCGACGCGAACCCGGACTCCGGAGACCTCGTGGAGCGTGCTTTGGGCGAAGGCATCTACCAGCAGGCCACGCCGCGGACCATCACTGACCTGCTCAAGAACATCGATGCGATCGATTCCCTCACCGGGCTGTCCCGCTACATGCACCACTCAGGCCGTCTCCATCTCATCGCCGGCGAACAGGATCCGGAAGTCTCCGACTCGCTCACCGCGGAAGAGTATCTGCGGATCCGCAAGGTCATTGCCAGCTACTACTCGGTGGCGCTCACCGACTGCGGTACCGGTGTGACGCACAACGCGATGAGCGGCATCCTGCAGTCCGCGGACAACCTGATCATCGCCGCCGGCTATGCAGTCAGCGGCGCCAAGCGCGCCCGCAGCACCCTGCAGTGGCTCGCCAGCCACGGCTATGAGGATCTGGCTCGCAACGCCATCGTGGTGATCACGGACAAGGACGAGGTATCTTCCCGGGTGGACAAGGACGCCATCGAGGAGCACCTCTCCGGGATGTGCCGCGAGCTGATCGCGGTCCCGCACGACAGGGGAGTCGCCGACGGGGACCTCGTAACTCTGGATGTGCTGAAGCCGGAGACACGGCGGGCGTACAAGGAGATTGCTGCGGCGATCGTGGACGGGTACAGGTAAGGGTTGGGGACGCGGGAGCGGATTGGCCGCTTCCTGATTGCCGGATAGTACGAAGTGCGGTCAGATCGAACGGACAGCGAGTGCCGCAACCGCCGGCTCCTAAGTCTCACCTCTGGGGAGTGAACTTAACCGGTCTTATCTATCCGCTGGTACTCACAGCGAAAGCCACTGCTTTCCGTCACTGAAGAACGTGGCCTTCGCCCACCGGATTAGCGTGAGGGACGCGGCGCCGTCGATAGTTTTGCTTGTTCCAGCGCTTACAACTTTCGCGTTGCTCGTGTGGATATTCTTGATAGTGAATCGGGTACGCCCGGCCGTGACAGTCGTCGGGTCGGGCAGCGTGATCGTGACAGCCGCCCCGTTCGTCAGCAGCGGGGCGCATTCACCATCGATGAGGGTGTAGTTGCCGGACTTCACGACGGGCGCGATGTAGGTGCTCAGGGGCTTCCGAGTGATCGTGGTGTTGAGGGTTAGGCCCTGCGTGCTGATATCCACGTACGTTTTACCTGCTGCGCCGTAGCCCTGAATGTCCATCGTGGTCAGGTCTAAGCCGGAGCAGTTGATGATTGTGATCTGGTATGGGTTGACAGCGTATGTGCCCCGGATAACCAGGGGCGGCTTCGGTGTGATCTGGTAGTTGATGGTGACGTTGCGGATCGATAAGTTCGCACCCAGCATCGGCGCGATGGCAATATTCGTCTTGCCTTGCATGACGGCTTGGACCGCCCACACTCCGCCGCCAACCGATAGCGCACCGGGTCCGGTGATGTTGAATATCTGTCTGGAGCCCTCGCTGCACCATCCCCACACATCGACTTTCGCGGTGCTGTCCAGTTGGGCGTCGATGCCGCAGCCGTTGAATGTGGCGTTATAGAGGGTGTGCTGTGCGCTGGTCTTCAACCCGATCCCGCACCGATTGAATAAGACATTCTGGCTCTCTCCCCATATTGACTGGCTGTTGGGCAACGCCAGCCCCACGGTGCACTGGCACAGAACGACGTCTTCGAAGCTCATCTGGTCATTGTTCTCGTTCGCACCTCCAAAGCGGATCCCGTTGTCCATGGTCATCATGCCTGGTGGCGTGTCTGGGGTCGCCCAGGGGAATCCCCCGATCGTGACCCTGCTGAATTTGATCTCGGCGTTCGTGCCGATGGAGCCGCCAGCAGAGTTGAAGTAGAACCCGTCCGAGGGGCGGTTAGTGACATTGCCAAGGATCAGCATGTTTTCCACTGAAACGAAACGAGAATCGGTAATGGTGAACATGGGGATGCCGGCCGGGCCATCCCAGCGGATGACCGATGCGGCACTCGGCGATGGCAGGAAGTTTGCCGGGTTGCCAAGACCGCGCCCCCTAAGGGTTATGCCCTTCTGTGTGATCAAGATGGTCTTGGTGATCCGAAGGGTGCCAGGAATAAGGATCGTCACGGCAGGTATGCCGACCCCGCCGGATGCGGAGGCGATGGCGGCTTGAAGCGCCGCAGTGTCATCGGTGGTGCCGTTGCAAGCGGCTCCGTAGTCGCGGACGTTGACGATCAGTTCGCCCTTACCTACGGGCCTACCTCCGCCTTCAGGCGCGTAAAGGTCAGGGATCTGTGTCGGCGGGATTTTCGCCCCGGTATCCAGGGTGGCAACACCTTGCGCGGCGCCCTTTTCGGCAACGGGAACATATGCGGTGGTTTGGTCGTCTGTAGTGGCGGCATCGGCGGTGGTGGCAGACATCGCCGTGGCGCCGGTCAAGGCTGTCAGCATGGTACCGAACCTGAGAACGCCGCGACGTTTTACGACGGCATCCTCGCCAGATGCAGGCTGATCATTCCCTGGAGATTCTCTATCCATGTCATGAAGGTATTTGTTGGGGTTTGCATCAACCACCGTGGCCGGTACCCGTTTATCTGCAGGGGTATACGTGGATCTGAGAGCGGGGTAGCACTCAGTACTCGCGTACCAGCACGGTCTACCCGGCTGCGATGTCGGTCTTATGGGCCGTAGACTGAGGGACATGAAACTGGGGGACTCTCGTCGTTCTGACCGATCCGACCGCGGAACGTTCTTCTCGTGTCCTTGGCGTCCGGGCTGGGCTCGGGATCTAATCGACCGTCAGATTGATTGGATCTGCAGCCGCGTGCTCATGCCGATCACTATCGCATCGATGGTCGTCAGCTACTTCATGTACTCATGACGCGCAAGGTTTCCCCGGCGCTGATCTTTTGGCTTGTGCCGATAACACTCGTTCACCTGCTGGGCGGATTCGGCCTCGACTGGCAGACGGTGCAGTTCAGTCTCGGCGCCCTGGGTGTTCTGTTCTGCGCGTGGGGGTTCTGGGCTGACGGCGGGCAGCGGATAACCGCGCCCGGCATCGCCTTGTTCACGGCAGGCCTGTTCATCTTCTTCCCCGGCTGCGCGTTGCTATTCGACACGGGCCTCGGCCTGTCGGATGTCAGCCTCGTCCCGGCGATCACGATAGCTTTCGTGACGCATCTGCTCATGTACTACATTGCGTGGAAGCCGCGGCAGGCGACAGAGGTGGTCGTCCAGCCCGTCGCTCCGAAGGTTGCCCGCTGGGGTATGTGGGGGGGACTGGGCCTGCTCGGCGCGGCCGTCGCAGCGTCCCGCACCTCACTGGCCGCTAATCCGTTCGTTGAGGGTGCTGCATACATTGGCGTGGTGCTGTTCGCCCTCTCGGCCCTGCGGCGGGAGCGGAAGATCGTCTTCGCCTACGTAATCATTGGGCTCGGATTCCTCGCCTACATGGAGTTCATCTTCAGCGGATTCGGCAGGATCAAGCTCGGCTCACTGGCTCTGGCCATCGCTCTGCTCGCTTCCCACCGCTGGGGCAAACGGGCCGTGAAGGCTGCGCTGCTCGTGGGGATCGTGCCCGGCCTCGCCTACCTTGCCGCGTCCCGCGCCGAGTTCACCGCCACGCTGAACCCGAACCAAGCAGACAACGTCACTGGACTTGGGTCGGTCCTTGGCCCTGCCGCGAGGTTCGCGCAGCTCCTTGACATGGACCATGCCGGCGAGATCAAGCACACGTGGGGTGAGACGTTCTTCTCGTCACTGGTGTCCATGGTTCCCCGCGAGGTGTGGCCGTCGAAGCCGGTCGGGTTCGGCGCGGAACTCGCTGACCTGTTCCGGCCAGACCTGATGGGGTCCGGGCACTCCGAGCTCGCACTGTTCTACGGCGAATGGTTATACGGGTTCGGCATCGTCGGGCTGGTGGCCATGGTCCCGATCTACGCATGGTTCGTGAACAAGCTCGACACCCTGATGGTCAACCGCCAGCCGACCGCCGTGACCACCATCCGGGGTCTGCTGATGCTGACCACTGTGACGATCCTCGGCGCGAGCATCGTGGACCTGATGTGGGGCGGCACGTTCACCTACGTCTCCCGCGTTGGCCCGCGACTGATCATCATCCTCGGTCTGCTCGCCGCTTTCGGCTGGTCCCTGCCGCAGAAGAGGGAACTGCCGGTCCCGCCGAGCGGGCGCCAGTACGTAAAGCGCAGAGGTAAGTCCACGCCGCCCATACTGGCGCACGGCCGATAGCTACGCGGCCTTGACCATGATCTTCGGGCCGCCGGCCGAAGCTTTCGCGCCAACCCAGGCGCCGAGTCCACCAGTCACTCCGGTCATGTAGGAGCAGTTCTGTCCCACCGTTGCGGACGTTCCCGCGAAGGTTGTTGACGCCACCGGCGTCATGGAGATGATGCCCACCGTCCTGACGGTCGGTGCGCCTCCCTGCGCTACAGCGGCAAGCCAGTGCAGCCCGGGGTTCAGATGCTGGCTAATGGCGATAGCCTTCACCCCGGTAGTCGAGGAGTCAACCGTCCCGGCGTCGAGGATCAGGGCGCCGGGGGTGTCGGTGGCGGCGTTGTTCGCGTAGATGCCGAGGCGCACTGCGCTGGATGCTACGGCCACCGTGACCACGCATTCAATGCTGACAGCGGTGAATCCGTTCGGGACGTAGAACGGGATCGCCATCAGCGTCCCGTCCGCTATCACGGCGGTAGACGGGATGTGCGGGCCTGGTCCGTAGTAGCGCCCGCTGATGATCTTGGTGCCACGCGCCGGGTTGACTCCGAGGTACGCGTCCCTGACAGTGTTCGTTGCATTGCCGGCGTTGCCACAACAGCAGGATCGGTCGCCGTGGAGACTGCCCCGCCGAGGTCAACATCGGTGTTGGTGATGCCGGGCGCGATGAGGACGTTCGTGCCCCGGTAGCCCTTGGTACCCTGGACGCGGTTGCGGGACTGCTGCATGTCAACGCCCATGTCAAGGTCGTTGACGTTGGTGCCCTTGCCGGGGATAACGCCGGTAAGGAAGTTGCCGCCAGTGTTGGGGACTGCAGGCGCGGTGAACCGGAAGTAGCTGGTCCCTGTCGCGCCGTCTTCTTTGAACACGTCGAACCACTGGAAGTCGCGAATGGTGTTGGTGTTGTTGGCGTGGGCCACGAGGGTGCCGCCGTCAGGGACGTGCAGGTTCTCAAACCACCACGCGTCATAGAGATTGTCGTGGCCGGAGTAGGATGCGTTGCTGGCGATGACCACCGCGCCGGACACGCCAACGTCCGCTGATGTGGAGATCGACCGGATGCCGATGCCACGGAACCTGTTCCGTTCGCCTCGATGGCCCGGAAGTACGGTACGTCGTTGGCCTTCGCCCCGACCGGAGTGTTCAGCGTCAGCCGCTCCATGGCGCACAGGTAGAACCCGTTGCCGGGCGTCGGGTTGATGTCGATGCACGGCCCGCCCGTGTCTCGCACGGCGATGTCCAAGAAGGATGCGGAGGACATTGCGGCGAACTTCATGCCGGCGTTCGCCTTGGTCGGGTCAGCAACGCCGGAACCACGCACCAGGAAGTCGCTGTGCCGCACCTTGGCGGTGAAGGCGTTGGTTGGCGGAACCCATCCGGTCCAGTCGATGACCGGACCCGTCTGCGTCTGGCGTAGAACACCGTGCCCGTCGGGTTGGACGACGTTCCAGCGGCGCCAGCGCCGCGGAGCTGGACCGAGTACCCGGACATGCTCAGGGTGTTGCCCACATTGTAGATTCCGGCCGGGAGATACACGACCGTCCCCCTGCCGCGGGCTTCCGCAGCAGCGAGGGTGGCGTAAACGCCGGCCAGTGTCTTTGGGCCGGTGTGAATGACACGCCCATCGAAGGTGGCAATAGTGGCATTTTGCTTCCCCTGTGCCCGTGCGCTTCAGTTCCCGCTGCCCGATGGCGGCAGGCGTGCTGCACAATGCGGATGAGCGGCATCTTGCCGTCCGTGGACAACCTGATCATCGCCGCCGGCTACGCGGTGAGCGGCGCCAAGCGGCCCCGCAGCACCGTGCGGCGCTCTCCAGCAACGGTACGAGGATCTGGCACGCAACGTGATCGTGGTGATCACGAATACGGACGCCATCGAGGAGCACCTCTCCGGGATGTGCCGCGAGCTCATCGCCGTGCCGCATGACAGGGGAGTGGCCCACGGCGACCTGGTGACCCTGGATGTGCTGAAGCCGGAGACCCGGCGGGCGTATAAGGAGATCGCGGCGGCGATCGTGGACGGGTACCGGTAAGCCGTCCGGAACGGTGACCCTGGCCGTCACGCGGGCGGGCTGAACTATTGGGTCGGACAGCTACGGTAAGGATTTAAGCGTGTCTATGTGCCCGACTCTCCGCTAGTCTCGTGCCATGGCTGACGACCAATTCAAGAGTCTGTTAAACAGCGTTGACGCGCTGTATCACGAAGTCGTTGCGCTGAGGGAGGGCGCCAAAGCCGAAGGCAAGCCGGGCAAAGAGGACCTCGTCCTGGCTGAACTGCGGCTGGATAACGCATGGCGTGAGCTGTACGAGTTCATGGACCTTCCGCTTTCCCGTGAAAGTGGACCCGCCGCCGGCACCGAATGACTGTGCGGCGGTACTCAACCGCCGCAAAGTTGGATCTCCGGTTAGTCGTCCCCGGACCGCTGCGTCAGGCGGCGGAAATCCCGGGAGAGGTACAGGGCCATGGCAGGGGCGTTAGCGCTGTGCACGGTAACGGCTACGGTCCTGTGTCCCAGCGTGTGCAGCACGTCCATGGCCCGGCGCAGCAGGTCCTCGGCGAGGCCCTGCCTGCGGTGGTCGGGGTGCGTGAAGAGCTCGGCGATGTACGCCGTTCCGGGGGCGGCGCTGCCGACATGGCGGTCCGTGACCAAGATGGCCGCGGTGATCTGCCCGACCGCATTGACTATTGCCAGGGACGCTTGGGGGATGGGATTTCCGTGCGCCCCGGCGAAGATCCTGCTGATCTTGGCGGCCGCTTTCTCCGCATCCAGACGGTCCGCTTCGGGATGGTAGGAGCGGAGATACAGGTCCGTCAGTTCCATTAGATCGGTGGACTCCACCGGCCGGGGGATGCTTGCGCCGGGCCTGTGCTCCTGCGGGCCGATGAGAGCTGCAAGGGAGATGAGAGGAACCATGGTTGACCTGCCTTCCGCGGGTAAGAACGACTCCTGCCCATAGTGTGGGGCATTCCGGGCTTAGGGGGAAGAGTCGGACGGCGTGGCGCGGCGGAGGCGCGATCCGAGGTGAACGAAGGGTGTCGGCGGGGTGGATTGCGGGCGGCAGCAATCTTGACTCGATCTTGATTGATTGAAGTATCGGTTCTTGAGAATGGCCCGGCATTGTAGGCGTAGCTGGCAGGGGAAAGCCAGCAGCCAGCGGGTCGCAAAACGGCGGTCCCATTCACAAGAAATGGAAGTTCGTCATCATGGGTCTCAACCTCAACACCACGTCCGGCAAGGTCCTCGCTTCCCTGGCCCTGGTCGGGTCCGCCGCTGGCGTCGCAGGCCTCGGCACCTACGGCGCCTTTACATCCAGCACGTCCGCCAGTACAGATGTTGCTTCCGGCACCGTGAAGATCGCCCTTGGTGCCGACGGCGCAGCGAACCGACTCAGCGTCGACGCCGACGGCCTCGTCCCCGGGGACACCGTGCAGCGCGCCGTAACGCTGTCCAACGCCGGCAGCCAGGCGCTCGCCGGCATCACCCTCACCTCTTCGGCTACCACGTCCTCAGTGCTGAACACCGACGCCACCAAGGGGCTTCAGCTGGCCATCCACAACTGCTCCGACGCCTGGATCGAAGCCGGCACCGAACCTGCCTACACGTACACCTGCAACGGCGATGTCACCACCGTTCTCGCAAGCCGTCCCGTCATCGGCGCCGACCTGGCCCTGGCCAACCTGCGGTCCACGGCGGCCGGCGCCACCGACTACCTGCGGACCACCATGACGCTCCCCGCCGAAGCGGACGACGACTTCCAGGCGAAGACCAGCACCATCTCGCTGCTCTTCACCGGTACCCAGCGCTCGGGCACCAGCAAGTAAGCAGTCCCGCGCCGCCGCCGGCATCTCCCCGCTGACCAGCACGCCAGCGGGGAGGACAGACCCCGAAGGGAGACCACAGTGACCGCATCAGTGCTTCACGACAGCCCGCGGGTTGCCGAGGCGGTGACAGAACCTTCCGTGCCGGCGCCGCCTATGTGGCGCAAGGCGGTCCGGATTTTCGTTCGAATTCTGTCCACCGCCGGGATGATGACGGCCATTGCGGCCTTCCTGTTCCTGGCCGTCGGGCCGCGCATCCTCGGCTATCAGACCAGCACCATGCTGACCGGCTCCATGTCCCCGCTGATCAATCCCGGGGACGTGGTGGTCTCCGTCGCAAAGCCGGCAGCCGAGGTCAAGACAGGGGACGTCATCACCTACGGAATCCCCGTTGAGGACCACCGCGTCGAAACCCACCGGGTCATCGAAGTGGACCGCAGCGCGGACGGAACTGTCACCGTCCGCACCAAGGGGGACGCCAACCCGGCGGTCGACCCCTGGACTGCGACGCTGCAGGAAGACACTGTCGCCGTACATACCGTCACCGTTCCTTACCTGGGAACGGCCATCCGCACCCTGCGCGACCCGCTTGTCCAGGGTGTACTGACATACGGGGCTCCGGCGCTGCTGGTGGGTGTGCTCCTGACCGCAATTTGGAGAAAGCCGACGGCGGCCCGGCGGCCCGCCTCGTAGCGGCGTTCCGGCGCCGCTGGAGAAACAAAGTTAAACAAAACCGTAAGACCGACAGGAAGCCGCAGACCGTGCGCAGTAGCCAAAGAAACCCAGACGTGACATCAACGTCTGGGTTTCGGCGGATAGCTGTGGTCCTGCTGACAGCCGGTCTGCTGATGACAGCTCCGGGCATCGCCCAGGCCATGTTCACCAGCCAGGCATCGGGAGCGGTAGCCGCCTCGACACTGACCCTGGCCGCGCCGGTCGGCTCCGACGTCACCGCAACCTGCGCAATTGCCCCGCGCAAACTCAGCGTCGTTGTCAACAGCTTTGGCACCGTCCCGCGCGCCACCTCCCTGGAGTTCACCGTGACGGACCCAAAGAATGCTGTGGTCCACACCGGCGGCACGGCATACACGCACAACGGCCCTTTCAAAGGCGTCTGGAAGATCCAGATCAGGGGTCTTTACACCGTCAATGCCACCAATGTGTGGAGAGGCCTTCCCTACGAAAAGCTCGTCGAGTGTCTGTGAAGCAGTCTCCTGAATCTCATGGACCAAGCCGGCGGGCATCACCCGCCGGTAGACTTGTCCCGGACGCGGCGGGGGGCCGCGCCTCAACCATGTCTGAGCCTTTAGGGCCGGACGCATGCCGCACAGGATGGTCTTAATGCCTTACCCGCGCCAATCTATCTTCCGCGCATCCCTGACACTGACGGGCGTTGCCGCCCTGGTCGCGGCCGTGCTGATCGCACCGCCTGCCACAGCCGCCCAGGATCAGCCCGCACCTTTCCCTGCCACGCCGAAGGTCGCTCCGGCCGCACTCCACCCGGCCCGCGGCGCGGTCCCGACTGACCAGTTCATCGTCAAGTACAAGGACGGTGCCGCACCCGCACCGGCGGACCGGGCCAAGACCTTCGGCACCGCGGCTGCCAAGCTTGGAATCCAGGTCAAAGACGTCCGGTCCATGGCGGGCAACGCGCGCGTGCTGCGCGCCGGGAAGAAGCTCGCTCCCGCCGAAACAGAGACCCTCCTGGCCTCGCTGCGGGCCGATCCCGCCGTCGCCTATGCCGAGCCGGACAGCATCATGCAGGCGAAGGCCGCCCCGCCGAACGATCCGGGCGTGCCCTACCAGTGGAACCTGTTCCAGGAGCCCGCCGGTGTTCGTGCCGCCGCGGCCTGGGACGTCACCCGCGGTGAGGGTGAGGTGGTGGCCGTGGTGGACACCGGCATCACCAGTCATCCCGACCTGGACGCGAACGTGCTGCCGGGCTATGACATGATTTCCGTCGCCTCCGAAGCCCGCGACGGTGACGGCCGGGACCCCGATGCCACCGACGAAGGGGACTGGGGGCCAACGGAACTGTGCCCCGGCTCGCCGGCATGGCCGTCGTCGTGGCACGGCACCCACGTGGCGGGCATCATCGCCGCCGTTACTGACAACGCCCAAGGCGTCGCGGGCGTTGCCCCGCACGCCCAAATCCTGCCGATGCGGGCCCTGGGCCCGTGCGGCGGCTACGTCTCGGACATCACGGACGCCGTCCTTTGGGCAGCAGGCGCCCCGGTCCCCGGCGTCGGGGGGATCAACCCCAATCCCGCCCGCGTCATCAACCTGAGCCTGGGCGGTGTGGAGGCCTGCTCGCAGACGTTCCAGTCGGCCATCGACACCGCGAACAGCCACGGCGCCGTCGTGGTGGTGGCCGCCGGAAATGAAAGCCAGCCCGCGGAAGCCTCCAGCCCCGCCAACTGCCAGAACGTCATCAGCGTTGCCGCCGGCACCCGCAACGGCTCGCTTGCGCCCTATTCCAATTACGGCGACGCCGTGGATCTCACCGCACCCGGGGGAGACGTGAGCATGACGCCGGACGACGGCATCGTCTCCACCTCCAACTTTGGCGAAACCAGCCCCGCCATGGCGGACTACTACTTCGCCCAGGGCACATCCTCTGCCGCCCCGCACGTTGCCGGAGCAGCCGCGCTGCTGATGGCCAAGCTTGGACCGAACGCCGATCCCGCCGCCGTGGAGGAACGGCTCAAGGCCACGGCCCGGCCCCTGCCCGCCGGGTGCCTGCCGGGCTGCGGTGCCGGCCTGGTGGACGCCGCGGCCGCTGTTCTGCCGGACCGCGTCCACATCACCATGATCGTCGCCGCCGGAGACCTGAACTCTGACCGGAAAACAGATGTCCTGGCGCGTGACTCAGACGGAACCCTGTGGCGGTACCCGGGCAACGGGCGCGGCGGCTGGCTGCCACGCGTCCGCGTGGGGGGCGGCTGGAACGGGATGACCGCCGTCGTCGGAACCGGCGACATGAACAGTGACGGCCGGGCCGACATCCTGGCCCGTGACACCGGCGGAACATCGTGGCTCTACCCGGGCAACGGGAACGGCGGCTGGCTTCCGCGCATCCGCGTGGGGGGCGGCTGGAACACCATGACGGCCATGGTGGGTCCGGGCGACATGAGCGGCGACGGCAAAGCGGACCTGCTGGCGCGGGACACCAGCGGGATGCTGTGGCTTTACCCGGGCAACGGGCGCAGCGGCTGGCTGCCGCGCGTCGCCGCCGGCGGCGGCTGGAACGTGATGACCGCCTTCGTCGGTGCCGGTGACATGAACGGCGACCGCCGGTCCGACCTGATGGCGCGCGACACCAGCGGCAACCTGTGGCTCTACCCCGGCAACGGGCGCTCGGGCTGGCTTGCCAGAGTGAAGATGGGCTCGGGCTGGAACTACATGTCCGCCATGGCCGGCCGCGGCGACTTCAACGGCGACGTCCGCAACGACCTCCTGGCCGTCGATACGGCCGGTGTCCTGTGGCTGTATACCGGCAACGGTGCCTCAGGCTTCACCGGCCGGATCCGGATGGGCGGCGGCTGGAACTAGGGCACGCCGGGTCAGGGCACACCGGGGTCAGCCGGGGTCAGGTCGCCTCGCGGTCAGTGCCGGCGAGCAGGCGGCCCAGGCCGTCGAGGATGAGGTTCAGCCCGAAGTCGAACTCGTCCCCGAAGTCGTAGCCCGGCTTGAGGACGTGCTCGGTGGCGATCTCCACCATGTGCGGGTACTGGCCGGCGGAGAACCTCTCGACGATCGGCGCCGTGACCTCGGCGGCGGTGTCCCGGCCCGTGAACGGCAGGGCGGCTTCCTGCAGCGCGAAGCCATAGATGTAGCTGTCCAGCAGTGCATAGGCGTGGGCCGTCATCTGTACGGAGAACCCGGCGGCGCGCAGGGTTGCAAGGGTGGCCTCGTGGTGGCGCAGCGTTGCAGGTCCGGGGGACGTTCGCGATTCCAGCAGGCCCACAGCCCACGGGTGGCGCGCCAGTGCGCCCCGCACGTCATGCCCCCGGCGCTGCATCTCATCCCGCCAGTCGCCCTCCGGTGACGGAGCGGCGATTTCACTGAAGACCAGGTCCACGATGCCGTCCAGGATCTCATCCTTGTTGGCAACGTAGTGGTACAGCGACATGGCCTTCGTTCCCATGCGCTCGGCCAGTGAACGGATGGTCAGCGCGGCGATTCCGGACTCGTCTGCCAGGTCCAGCGCGCACCGGAGCACCCTTTCCCGGCTGAGGGCGACACGTTTCGGCGGACGGTCCTGGGCTGGCGTCGACATTTATCCTCCCCGCCTCTAGCTCTTTCGTACACTGTACGCTAACGTTTGTCGTACAGCGTACGAAAAGTTCCGCTGTATCCCTACCCGAAAAGGAAACGGTCATGGATTCTGACGGCCAGCGCGTCACAGAGCTCCCACTTGCGGAGGACGTCTCTTTCGATGGGACTTCCATGAGTGCCATCGTGCAGGACGCCTATGGCCAGGCTGACGTCCTGCGGCTGGCGAGCATTCCGAGGCCCGCACCGAAGGCCAACGAAGTGCTCGTCCGGGTCCACGCCGCCGGACTGGACCGCGGCACCTGGCACGTGATGACGGGCAAGCCGTACCTCCTCCGTCTCTTCTTCGGCCTCCGCCGGCCCAGGAACCCCGTCCCCGGGCGGGACCTGGCCGGGACGGTATCGGCGGTGGGATCGGCCGTCACCCGGTTCCTCGCCGGCGACGAGGTGTTTGGCATCGGCAGTGGCTCGTTCGCCGAGTACGCCGTGGCGCGGGAGGACAAGCTCGCCCACAAGCCCGGAAGCCTCTCCTTCGAACAGGCCGCGGTGGTGCCGGTGTCCGCGGGTACTGCCCTGCAGGGGCTCCGCGCCGGCGGGATCAAGGCCGGCCAGAAGGTGCTGATCCTGGGTGCTTCCGGCGGCGTGGGCAGCTACGCGGTGCAGCTCGCCAAGGCCTCCGGGCTGGAGGTCACGGGGGTGTGCAGCACGTCGAAGATGGATCTGGTGCGTGACCTCGGCGCCGATCATGTCATCGACTACACCCGGGAGGACTTCGCCGACGGCACCCGGCAATACGACGTCATCCTGGATCTCGCCGGGAATCCCTCCCTGGCGCGACTGCGCCGCGCACTCACGCCGTCGGGCACGGCCGTCATTGCGGGAGGGGAGGAGGGCGGCCCCCTGACCGGAGGCCTGGACCGGCAGCTCCGGGCGCTGGCACTGTCCCCGTTCATCAGCCAGAGGCTGACCATGCTCGCCGCCCGCGAGGGCCACGAGGACATTGAGCACCTTGCCGGACTGTTCGACGCCGGATCCCTCGCCCCGGCCATCGACCGGAGCTACCCGCTTGACCAGGTTCCGGACGCCATGCGGTATCTCGACGCCGGCAAGGTCCGCGGCAAGATCGCCGTCACCGTCTGAGCCCCCGCGGGGTTTTCACGCCCCGCGGGGGTTTCACACTCCCGCGGGGCTCAGCGGCCGGGTCTTGCTCGGTCAGTTCTGCGCTTGTTCGCGCCGTTCGTGTGTCTGCCCGTACGGGACATCGCGGCTGACCGCGACGGTGTAGCTCGTGTACCCGTGCTGCGTGACCAGGATGCCGTGGCGGCGTTCCTGCATGGCGTGTTCGCGGGCGATCTCGACGGCGGTGTTCAGGTCATTTTCGACGGTGTCGGGGTCGTGGGCGGTGATTTCCAGGACGAGGTCCGAGTGGCGCTTTATCATCGTGGGTCTCTTTCTCAACGGGATGTGACGGGCTCTCAGCGCGCACAGGCTTCCGGGTCCGGTCATAGCCGGGGAGGCGGAAGCGGTGATTCGAGAGGGGGTGCCCGGCATCTTCTGATGGGGCGGTGCCGGCCGTGGTCTCCGGCGGGCTGGATCGGCGGAAGCATCTTCCTGCGGATCTGTAGTCAGTGTGGAGCATTGTTGGCCCGGGCGCAATACGAAGTCCGAAAAAGTCGCGTCGCTCACTGATCCGGAACCCGCTCCGGGATCGCCAGGCCCAAAATGCGCATATGACATGTGATGTTCACCCAGCCGCCCCCAACCCGGCCGCCCGGCGTCAACTGCGCGAAGTACTCTGCTGGCTATGAAATTCTTTGAGGCAGAGGCAACGATCTACGCCCGGTCCTCCACCGTGTGGGACATCATCACCGACGACGGCAATTACACCGTCTGGGACTCCGGAGTCACCCGCATCGAAGGCCAGGTGCGCAACGGCGGCACCATCAGAATCCGGACCCGGACCGGCGGAAACCGAACCTTCCGGCTGCGTGTCCAGCAGGTCCCCGGAGAGCTGATGACCTGGACCGGCGGCCTGCCTCTGGGCCTCTTCAGGGGTGTCCGGACGTTCACACTTTCACCTCATGGAGGGAAGAGTCACCTGCGCGTGACGGAGGAATTCAGCGGTCCCCTGCTGGACCTGATGTGGAGGTTGGCCATGGGACAGGACTGCACCGGATACATCAACGCCGTCAAAGAACGCGCCGAACTCATCGGCTGACCCGGCCCGCCGACTGCCCGGGCCCGCCGGCTGCTATCAGGGCATGCGGTGCGGTTTTCCGCCGGAACAGGAAACAGGGCTGACACGTCGGAAACACCATCCTGAAACGCTGCAGAAAACTCCATGGTGCAGGCTTGCCTTGTTGAAGCAGTTTCGTGAAAGGGGCCCGATGATGGGTGAGGATGGGGATCTTCAGGTACGTTCCGTGGCGGAGCTTGCGGCAGGGGACGAAATCGAGGCCTGGCACCGCGGGCGCCTCGCCCACCGGGGAAGGGTGAGCAGGACCTTGGAGGACATCAACCTGTTCTGGATCATCGATGCCCGGACCGGTGCCCGGAGGCTGCTGGACCTTGAGCAGCTCAGCGTTCGGCGGGTACCGGCCGGAAGGCCCACCGCCGTCGTCGGGAATCCCGGTCCTCCCGCGGGACAGCAGGAACCGGCGGCGCCAAAGCCGGGCCCCGGCGCGTGGAGGCACGTGGCGTTCGTCGAGGCGGGGTGACCGTCAGGGGAGGTTGCTGAAGAATTCGGCCTGGGTCTTGCTGCCCTGGACGATGATCTGGTCCTCCTCGTACAGGACGGTCTGGGCGGTGGTGTGTCCCCATGTGCCGCCGGGGCGCTTGACCGCCACAATCGTGATGCCGTACTTGTCCCGCATGCCCAGCACGCCGAGGGGGCGGTCCTGCGCTTCCGACGGCGGGCTGGTGCGGATCATCACGAAGTCGTCCTCGAACTCCACATAGTCGAGCAGGGAGCCGCGGACCAGGTGGGCCACACGCTTGCCCATGTCGTGCTCCGGGCGGATCACGTGGTTAACGCCGAGCTGTTCCAGGATCTCGGCATGGGGATCGCTGATGGCCTTGGCCCAGATCTGCGGTTTGCGGAACGTGAGGAGGCGCGAGGTGGTCAGGATGCTCGCCTCGATGTCGCTGCCGATGCCCACCACGGCCCGGTCGAACTCGTGCACGGAGAGCTGGCGCAGGACCTCCTCCTTGGTGGAGTCCGCGCGCACCACATGGGTCAGGCGCCCGTTGTAGGACTGCACGATTTCCTCGTTCGCGTCGATGCCGAGGACCTCGGTGCCCTGCGCCTCAAGTTCCAGCGCCAGGGCGCCGCCGAAGCGGCCCAGGCCGATGACGACGACGGAGCCCGCCACCGCTGGCCGGTCACCGCTGCGGGAGAACATGTTCTTAGCCAATGAGGGGCCTTTCCTTCGGGTAGTCGTACAGGACCGGGCGCTCGCGGAGTGCCAGAGCCGCGCCCAGGGTTGCCGGGCCGAGGCGCCCGACGAACATCAGCAGCACCAGGACCAGCTGCCCGGCCGGCGGCAAAGCCGCCGTGATCCCGGTGGAGAGTCCCGCCGTCGCGAAGGCCGAGACCACCTCCAGCAGGATCTGTTCCTGGCCGAAGTCCGTGATGAGCATCAGGAAAACGGTGGAGCCGACCACCAGGGCGATGGACAGCAGCACCACGGTGATCGCCTGGCGCTGCACGGCGCGGGGCAGCTGCTTGCCGAAGATGTTCACACTCGTTGCGCCCCGCAGCTCGGAGAGAAGAATGAAGAACAGCACGCCGAACGTGGTGATCTTCAGGCCGCCTGCCGTGCCCGCGGGGCCGCCGCCGATGAACATCAGGATGTCCATTCCGAGCCAGGACGCAGGATGCATCTGCCCGATGTCGATGCTGTTGAAGCCCGCGGTGCGGGCGATGACCGACTGGAAGAAACCGGCCAGCACCCGTTCACCCGGTCGCAGTCCTCCCAGCGTGGCGGGGTTGGACCATTCGACGGCGGTCAGGAAGCCGGCGCCTCCGACCAGGAGCGCGGCGGTGCCCACCAGGACCAGCTTCGTGTTCATGCTCCAGTGGATGGGCCGGCGGTATTGCCGGTGCAGTTCGAACAGCACGGGAAGGCCGAGGCCGCCGATGATCGCGGCGGCGGCGATCGGCAGGCAGATCAAGGGATCGCCGGCGAAGCCCATCAGGCTGTCCGAGTGCAAGGCGAATCCGGCATTGTTGAAGGCGGACACCGAGTGGAAGACGCCATGCCACAGGGCGCGGCCGGGGGAGTACCCGTAGCCGTCGACGTACCGCGCCGCCAGCAGCCCGGCCAGGATCACTTCCACCGTGAGGCTGACGGCGAGGACACCCAGGATGACCTGGCGGACCGCGCCCAAGCCGGTCGCCTGCGATTCGGCGGCCGCGGCGAGGCGGGAGCGAAGGCCCAGCCTCCGGGCCAGCAGCACACCCAGCAGGGTGCCGAAGGACATGACCCCGAACCCGCCGAGCTGGATCAGGGCCAGGATCACCACCTTCCCGAAGGCGCTCCAGTACACGGGGGTGTCAACCGTGACCAGCCCCGTCACGCACACCGACGACGTCGACGTGAACAGGGCATCCATGAAGGGCGCTGAGCCTGGGCCGTTCCTGGCGACGGGAAGCATCAGCAGCGCGGTCCCCACGGCAATCGCGGCGGCGAACCCGAGGACGATCACCTGCGCCGGGTGCTGCGGGGCGAAGACGTTGAGGATGCGCGGGAAGACTTTCGAGCTCTTTCCCAGGCCCATGCGGCCGACAACTCCGCGGGAGTTCCGCCCGCCCCCACCGGCAGCGGAGGCGGCGGGCCGGGCTTTGCGGCCGGGAACGTCCTGCATACGCGTCACGCTACCACCGGTGAATCCCAACGCCCCCGCACTTTTCGCCACCATTTTTCCTAACCCTCCCTCACTGCCTGCCGGTTCTTCCCGGACGATCCCGCACATCCTGCCGCTTTCCGTGGGACGCTCCCGCCTTTCTTGAAGAGGCGGTCAGATGTGAGGGACGGTTGGGTTTCGGGCGGCGGGATGTGAGGATGCTGTCCGGTATCCGGTCGCCCCGGCGGTAGCGCTCCAGATGGTCGCGGATGAGCGCGGTGACCGCGCCGGGGTAGAGGAACGACTCTCCACGCATCGCGGCGCGGCACGCCTCGATGAGGTCGCGGTCGGCGACCGATGCGGAACACCGGTCCTCACATGCGGGGTTACAAACGTTGTACAGGTCATGGTGTTGGAACCCAGCCTGCTAAGTCGTCCGGTGGCCGTCCGTATCCGGGAATTCACGGAGCGTGGCTGCTACGGCCCTGACGGCGGCCGGGTCTTCCGTCCAGGACCGGCCTGTCCGGGTATAGGCATGGAAGCTGGTCACCTTGGAGTCCTTGGCTGCCTCAGCGAGTTCGTCCCACGCGCACCGCAGATCCTCTAAGCGTGCCGGCGACAAGGGCTCATTCTGGGCCACAGCGGACTCGGGATTAGTAACCGCAGGAGCCGCGGTTGCAGCTTTTCGCTGGCGGAGATTTCTGAAGCCCATTTCCGTGTCCCCCTGACGTTGAGCTCCCATCCAGAGTATCAATGCACTGGTCTGCGCTGCCTCACTTAACCGCGGTCTAAGGCTGTTCCGCTGCCCTACGGGGCGCTGATCCTAGTGATGAATTCGTCGGCCTGGGCAAGATTCCGGGCCATTTTCGTCCGCGGATGTACTGCCTTCTCCAGATACTCAGCGAGCATTTCCGAGCTACCCCCAGCGGATCCCTGACGCTCCCCGGTGCCAAGCACCTCTGGGACGCCTCCACCATCGCCGCCCTGGACGCCATCACGGAGAAGTACCACCACCACGGCAAAGACGTGAAGATCATTGGGCTGAACGAGGCCAGCACGACGATGCGCGACGCTTGGGAGGGAAACTGGGGGCTGGTCACTGACCTGATCCCTGGGGCGGGGGTCGGCGATATATTGCCGATAACACCCTCCGGTCATGTCGCAGGAGGCGAAACCGGGTGAACCGGCAGGATATTGCCTAAAGTGCTCCTTTCGGGGATCCTTGGTTGGAGTTAGGCCAGTAACGGCAGGATGTTGCCGGAAGGAGATCCGTGGACGACTTCACCTCAATAGGTGCCGGCATCCGGAGTGCCCGAAAGGATGCAGGGCTTTCCCAAGAGGATCTGGCCCATCTGGCCGGGACGTCCCAGCGGACAGTCAGAGCGATTGAAACGGGCACCGGCAACCCGTCGCTGAAAGCGGTCGTCGCGGCAGCCAACGTCCTGGGACTGCATGTGGCGGTGCGCTGATGGCCGCTGACCTGCAGGATCTCAAGTTCATCAAGGCGGCGGACGTCTACAAGGACGGTGTTCTGGCCGGGAGCCTGAAGCGCACTGAGAGGGGAGGTGTGGCCTTTCAGTACTCACCGGAGTACCTGGCGGGGGGCCAGGCTGCGGTGGCATTTTCCCTGCCACTGTCCGAGACCGCCGTCGAGACCCCTGCGGGTGCGGTTCCCGCCTTTTTCGCGGGGCTGCTCCCTGAAGGCCACCGGCTGACCGTGCTGAAGAACGCGGCAAAGACGAGCTTCAGCGATGAAATGACCTTGCTGCTGGCGGTTGGCTCGGACGTTCCGGGCGACGTCCAGGTGGTTCCCGCAGGCGAGGCTCCGGAAGACACTCCGGCGCTGGCGGACTCCTCGCAGCCCGGTGAGCTGGATTTTTCAGCGTTGGCCAATGCTGTCGACCAGCACAGCCTGCCCGGCGTGCAGACGAAAGCCAGCGCCTCGATGATGACCACGCCTCTAACCATGCGGGGACACAGGTATTTGCTGAAGCTCGATCCGCCGGAGCATCCGCATCTGGTGGAGAACGAAGCCGTCCACCTGGCGGCGGCGAAGGCCCTGAAGATTCCGGTGGCGGCCAGCTCGGTCATAACCGACAGGAACGGCCTGCCCGGCCTGCTCGTCGAGCGATTCGATCGGGCCCCGGCCGCAGACGGCGCCTGGCTGCGCCTGCCGCTGGAAGACGGGACCCAGGTTCTTGGCCTGCCGCCGGCCTCCAAGTATGCAATCAACTCGGAAGACGTGGTTCTGGCCCTGGCCGGGCACTGCAAGGCGCCCCTCGTCGCGGTGCGCAATCTCTATCTCCAGTTCCTCTTCGCCTGGTTGACCGGCAATGGGGACCTCCACGCGAAGAATGTTGCGGTTCTGGGCAGCCGAACCAGGGGGTTTTCAGCCGCCCCGGTCTACGACGTCCCGTGCACGCTTTTGTACGGGGACGACACGATGGCGCTGCCCCTCGCGGGTAAGACCAAGAACCTCAGGGCACGGCACTGGGCCGAATTTGCGGACAGCATCGGCCTGCCTGCCCGCGCTGCGTCGTCGGCCAAGGCCATCGCCCTGGCGGCAGCCGCCGGCGTTGATCTCGACGTCCTCCCGTTCAGCGGCTCCGTGGTGCGCGGCAGCCAGCGTGAGCTGCGGTTCCGAAGAGCCGAACTGGAGGGTTAGGGCGGGGATCTTAATGTTTTCTTGGTGCCTGTGTACTCTAAGGGAAGAATTAGTAAGGAGCCTTAGCATATGCGCTTCAGAATATCAATAAGGACCAACGGGATGCCGGCGGCAGCGTTTGCATCCTTGGTTCTTGTTATCACCGGATGCTCGGGTTCCAATGCGGGAGCCGATGGTGCCGCCCGCGTCGCCGTGGAATTCCACAAGATGGTGTCCGCTGGAGATCCTTCGGCTGGCTGCGGCCTTCTGGCCCCGGCCGTTGTGGAGAAGCTCGAGGACGGCTCCGCCGGTACCTGCGGCGAGAAGCTCTCCGCCCTGAACTTGCCGGCCGCAACCCGGGCAACCGAGGCCAAGGCCTATGGTTCAAGCGCGCAGGTTTTCCTCGATGAAGACACCGTGTTCCTGACCAAATCCGGGGACAGTTGGAAGATCACGGCGGCGGGGTGCACTTCCCGGGGTGAACGTCCCTACGACTGTGATGTGGAAGGTGGCTGACATGCGCTGGGCTTTCTGGATATGTCTCAGCATCATCGCCGTCGGACTGGCATACCTGCTTCTCATCGGGGTGATGGGCCGATGAAGCACAACCCGTGGCTCACGAACGGCCTGAGCATAACGTTCGCTGCCCTGTTTTTTGGCTCACTGACGGGGCAGGCGTTCAGCGGCCTCGCCTATTTCAATGAACAGCAAATGGCAGCGAATCTGGATGGCATCAGTTTCTGGCAATACGTGACGTCGTCGAGCTTTGCGGTGGACGTGGCCGAAAACTGGCAGTCCGAGTACCTTCAGTTCCTGCTCTTTATCGTCCTGACCGTGTGGCTGGTCCAAAAGGGCTCGCCTGAGTCCAAAGCGATCGAAAAACGCGGCCACGGGTCTGAAAAGGATCAGCTGATCGGACAATTTGCCAAGCCCGAATCCCCGACATGGGCCAAGGCCGGCGGCATGAAGACCTGGATCTTCGCTAATTCGCTGGGGCTGGTCATGGGGACAGTCTTCATCCTGTCCTGGCTGGTCCAGTCCGTTACCGGCTTCAGCGCCTATGCGGAGGAACAGATCACCAACCTGCAGGACCCGGGCACCTGGGGAGAATATGTGGCGTCCCCTGAATTCTGGAACCGCACACTGCAGAACTGGCAGTCGGAGTTCCTCGCCGTGTGGTCCATGGTCATCCTGAGCGTCTACCTGCGCCAGCGCGGGTCGCCGGAATCCAAACCCGTGGGTGAAGCCCACGACGCAACAGGAGCCAGTAACTAGGACTGGGTGAAGGCTGCTATTCGTCGAAGTACGTCGTCAACGGCTGGCCTTCGGAGACTGAGGCTACGATCCGCGTTGCGACGTCCCGCAGCTTTATGTTCCTCGTGTTGGAAGCGCTCCTGAGGATCTTGACGGCCGAATCCTGGCTGCACCGGTTCTGCGCCATGATAATGCCGGTGGCAACGTCGATGGTGGTCCGGGAGACCATCGCCGCTGCGAGGTTGTTCCGCGCGTCCGTCAGATGCGCGATCCGGAGGGCAAGCCGGAGAGTTTTCGAAGCGTTTTCGGCGTAGCTCGCGGCGTCGTCGATGTCCTGGCTTGAGAAGGCATGGGGCCGGCCGGCGAAGAGATTGAGCGCCGCTCTGGTTTCTCCCTCCACCGCCAGCGGGACAGCCAGGATGGAATGTATCCCGTGCCCTGATGCTGCGGCAACGTATTCGGGCCAGCGATGTTCCTTCCCTAGGTCCGGAACCAAGACGGCTTCCATTCTTTCCATGGCTGTCAGGCAGGGGCCCTCGCTAAAGGCCAGCTGGATCTCGTCCAACTCGTGAGCCTGGGCATCACTGCTGGCTATGGTGGCGGATTTCTTGCGCCGCAGCAGGGTGATTCCGCAGTGGACTGTCCTGCCGGGCGCCGAGAACCATGAGCTGGACAACACGGCGAGCTCATTCAGGAATTCCTCGACATCACTGCTGTACAACACCAGATCCTGCAAGCGGACCGCAATGTCCCGTGCAGATTCCGGGCCGGCTTCTGCAACCATCGGTGCCTCACTTAGAAGGATGAATAAAGAACTTTCCGGCCACTTCAGAACTAACTTTCAGATTACATCTTCCAGCGCCCCCAACGCCGCGTCCCGAGACTATGCTGAAACTATCGGCGGGGAACTATGTAACCTGGCCTACGGCCTTGCAGAGGGCCTCCAGTAGTGGCAGTGATGCCCTGCAACTTTCTAAGAAGGCCACCATGTCCAGCCAGCTGCCACTCGACGAACTGTCCTTGGTTTTCGCGCGCCTAAGGGGTTTGCTCCTCACCGAGGAAAAGGTGGACCGCGCCGTGCAGCTTCTCGCCGAAGCGGCCAGGGACGCCATTCCTGGAACGAGGGGTGCCGGCGTCTCGCTTCTCAATGACCAGGGACGCAGGACCAGCCAAGGGGCAACCGACGCCGTCGTCGAACAGGCAGACCTTGCCCAGTATGAACTTGGCGAGGGTCCGTGCCTGACCGCTTGGGCATTTGATGCGACGGTTCTGGTTGAGGACGTCGCAGCTGACGGCCGTTGGCCGCGCTGGAGCCGGGCCATTGCTTCGCTGCCTGTCCGGTCGGTGGTCAGCACACCGTTGCGGACTGAAAAAGGGAGCCTCGGCGCCCTCAAGATCTACGCGGCCAGCCCATCGGTCTACGACGCCGATACGGGCCTGCTGCTCGAAAAGTTCGCCACACCCGCGGCCACCCTGCTCGCCAACATCCAAGGACGTGAGACGCCGCACCGGATCAGTGAGGCACTTGCTGCCGCCCTGGCCGGCAGGGACTCCATCAACCGCGCCTGCGGAGTCCTCATGGAACGGCAAAATCTGGGGGCGGAAGAAGCAATGCAGGAACTCCTCCGGCTCGCCCGCACGCACGAATCACCGCTGCATCAGGTGTCCGCGGAGCTGGTCCAGGCCGCATCAGCCGACGGGAAGTCCGGAGAGGAGTGAGGGAGGCAGGATGCAGTCCGACAATCCTGAGAAGCAACAGGCCAGGCTCCTCCGGGCGGCCATGAGGCATGCCGGCATCAGCACGGGCGATCTATGGCTGCGTTATTTCAGCATCGGAGGATCAGCAGGCGAGTATGAAACCGACGCCTACCTCCAAGGCATCCTTCCGCTCCCGGAGGTGCAGCGCGACCTGCTCGCGCAGGCCGCGAACGAGCTCATAGATGAACTGCCGCCACCGCCGCGGGCGCCGTACTCGGAGGATTTCCTGCCCGGCGGCGCCCGCGACCCTTTACAGCCCGACAGACCCAACTACCGCCTGCCCAGCCGGGCTTCCGAGGATGACTAGCGGAGGCTGATTAGCGTAGCCCCTATTCGGGAAGCTCCATCTGAAAACCGCAGACGCACCTGATCACGCGGGTGGATAAGTACACGTCCAATGCTTCGCCGTCCGGGCGGCTGCTGCCCACGGACGCCTGGAGCCTGCGGAGTTCGTGCCCGGCTCTTTCCATCGGCCGTCCGCAGTGAATGTAGTGTCCGCCGAACAGCAAGACGTCCGACACATTCTTTTGACGGTTCAGGATGAATGCCACATCGGCCACGTCGGCCACCTGGGCGTGGTGCCGTCCGCAGGCGGTGCAGGTGTAGGACACGTCCACGAGTGCATCCGCAGGCCCTTCGCGGGAGTCGATGGACCTGATGACCAGATGGGCGTCGTTCCGGCACGCCGTGCACCGCAGCGGCTTTCCGCCCGGGACATGCGCGCCGCCTGGAACATACGCGTTTGAGCTGATGGACATGATCAGACCAGGGCGGGGTAGCTGGACAGGATGTAGTCGGCCGCAGCGGGCCCCTTCATCCGGAGCCGCGTGTTGGCCAGGTCGATGCCGCACCGGCGCATGGCCGCCCAAAAGGCGGCGTCCGATTGGGGATCATGGCCGTGAAGCAGGCACCAGCTGGTGTAAAGACCGTAGAGACAGTCGCGGCCCAGGGGGCAGTCTGTATCAGGGTCAAAGGAAGTGGCTTGGTCAAGAAACTGCTCGAAGTGCGAGATGGCCATCGTCAGGCTCTTTCCGCGTTGTGCATCATGTGCCGCCATGTTGCTACAGCAGCTGCGTTCCGGCCGTGCACGCAACCGGAACGGGGGTTCGGTCCCGCATCAACGGGGCCGATTCCTCTTTAGAATTTACGTAGTTCCGCTCCGTCTGTCCAGACATATCTCTGAATGGCTCTCCGGGTTGTGAGCCTGCGGCGCAAAGGCCAGGGACGCTGCGATGGACGGGTCCGGCTCGGGCTGCTGCAGGTGCGCAATTGCGGCGGGATGCGCGACGGCGGCAAAGGTGCCGCGCTGCTCTTCGGGCACCTCCGGGTGCAGCTGGGTGAGCTCTCCGCCGTGACGGCCGTGGCCTCCCTCGGGGCGGGCGTGACGGCCACCGGCATACTGGGGTTCGCGGCGGCAGCCGTTTTCGCCGTCGTTCGTCCCAGGCTGAAGCACCGCCGGAACTACTGAGCAGCTACCCGTCCTGAATATGACGTGGGCCGGACTCGCCGTTTGAACCGGGAAGTTAGGTTAGCCTACACTCAGACTGGCCGTTCAGGCCGTTCAGTTTCGTCTGCCAGCTTCCGCAGACCCACACTCTAGGTGGTTCCGTTGCGCATTTCGCTCCCATCGTCCGTGTCCCTGGGACTTGTGGCGCTTCTCTCGCTGTCCGGCTGCGGCTTCAGCGGCTCCGGAGGAGGAACAAACCAAGCGGCCGACACCGACCAGCGGATCGTCGTCGACAACTTCCGCGCCCCGGTGGCCGGCTGGACCCTGGAGAGCGACGCCGCGTACATCCTGTCCCTGTCCGGATGCCTGGAGACCCTGACGCGCTACGACGCTGCGCAGGGCAAGGTCGTGCCCTCGCTGGCAACCGAGTGGAAGCAGGCCTCTGCCCTTGAATGGGACTTCACCCTCCGCGAGGGAGTCACGTTCCAGGACGGAACACCCCTGAACGCCGAGGCCGTGGTGCGCTCCCTGCAGACCGTCCTCGACGCCAAGGTCCCGGCCCGCGCCTTCAGCCCAAAGGTGGTCAGCGGCGTCAAGGCCCTCGACGACCGCACCGTCCGCGTGACCACTCCGACGGAGAGCCCGCTGGTGCCCTACCGCATGGCAAGCGTCAACACGGGCGTGCTGGCGCCGGCCGCCTTCAAGGGTGAAACCGTTGACCCGTTCGGCCACTGCACCGGCCCCTTCAAGCCCGTTTCCGAAAAGCCGAAGCAGTCCCTGACCCTGGACCGCAACGAGAACTATTGGGGCGGAAAGGTGCAGCTTGCCGGCGCCGAGGTCCGGTTCATCACCGATGGCGCCACCCGCACCACCCAGGTCCAGACCGGCGAAGCTGACGTTTCGATGTCGATCCCCGTCTCCGGCCTGGCCGCCCTGGAGGGGGATTCCAGGGTCAAGGTCCTCAAGGCCGATTCGCCGCGGACCGCCACACTGTACATGAACAACGGAAGGGCCCCGTTCGACGACGTCGACTTCCGCAAGGCGGTCCGCTCGGCTCTCGATCTGGATGCGCTCGCCGGAAGCGTCTATGAAGGTGCCGCCCTCCCGGCGACCGGCCCCTTTGCCCCGTCGGAGCCCTGGGCCCTTGAGGGTAATGCGGCGCCGAAGCAGGACGTTGAAGGCGCGAAAAAGCTGCTCGCTTCCGCCGGCTACACCGCCGGCCGGCCGCTGGAGATCATCGCGATCGTCGAGCGCGCGGAGTTCGCGGACGTGGCAACCGTCATCCAGGAAAACCTGAAGGCCGTGGGCGTTCCGGTGAAGATCCAGACCAAGGAGTATGCCGCGGTTGAACCGGACCTGCTGTCCGGCAACTACGACATGGTGCTGAGCCAGCGCAACCGCCTGATCGACATCGCCGACCCCATCGGCTTCCTCACCGCGGACTACACCTGCGACGGCACCTACAACCTGAGCCACTTCTGCAACGCCGACTACGACAAGACGATCGCCCAGTCAGCCACGACGGCGGACTCCGAGGAACGGTACCGGCTCTACGCCAAGGCCGGACAGATCCTCCAGGACCAGGCCGTGAACGTGTGGCTCGTCAACGAGCAGGCCATCGATGCCGTCCGGTCCGACGTGCAGAACCACGTCCAGGACCCCCTCGCCCGGTACGTGCTTCGGGCGGAAACGGCAAAGCCCGGATCGTGAGCGTAAGGTTTCCCGACGGAATCCAGCATCGGCCGGGTCCGGCATGATGCAGTTCCTCGCCCGGCGAACGGCGGCCCTGGTGGTCGCCGTTCTTCTGGCGTCTTTCGTTGTCTTCCTCATCCCCTATGTCACTCCGGGGGACCCGGTGCGGAAAATCATCCGCTCCCGGGTGACCGGAGACGCGATCGATGACTCCGCCGTCGAAGCGCTCTCTCTTCAGCTGGGCCTGCAGGACCCCCTGTGGCTGCAGTACCTGCGCTGGCTGGGACGGTTCATCAGCGGCGACATGGGCCTGACCTACACGAGCCGCACGCCCGTCGTCGACCACGTGATGCCCGCCCTCTGGATCACGCTCAGCCTGGTGGTCCTGGCTCTGGCCGTGGCGGCCGCGGTTTCGGTGCTTCTGGGCATCACGGCAGCCCTGAACGAGGGACGGCTGGCTGACCGGGCCATCACCGCGGTGAACCAGGCGCTGATCGCCATCCCCGAGTACTGGCTCGCGCCGATGCTCGTGCTGGTCTTTGCGATCCAGCTCTCCCTGCTGCCCTCCGCCGGGTGGGATGGCCCGGCCTCCGCGGTCCTGCCCGTGGCCGTCCTCGCCCTGCGGCCTACCAGCCATTTCCTGTCCGCCGTGCGTGAGGGAATGCTCGATGCGCTGGGCGCCGAGCACGTCGTCGCTGCCCGGAGCCGCGGACTCAGCCGCGCCCAGGCCGTGTGGAAGCACGTGATCCCCAACGGGCTGCTTCCCCTGACCACCTTGGCAGCCGTGTGGTTCGCGGGCCTGCTGGGCGGGTCGGTCATCGTCGAGGTCATCTTCGCCATCCCCGGCATGGGACGGCTGATGTTCGACGGCGTCCTGAACAGTGACATTCCGCTTGCCCAGGGCGCGGTGGTGGTGGTCGTCGGACTCGCCGTTCTGCTGACCACCGCCGCGGATCTCGTCCACGGCCTCCTCAACCCCCAAGTGAGGATGCTCCATGCGTAAGCTGCCGCCGCACGTCCTGGCCGCCGCCTCGGTCCTGGCCATCGTCCTGCTGTGCGTGGTCCTGGCTGGCTGGATCGCCCCCTATCCGCCTGCCGAACAAAACCTTGCAGCCCGGATGGCCCCGCCCAGCGGAGCCCACTGGCTGGGCACCGACCACCTGGGCCGCGATACCCTGAGCCGGCTGCTCGAAGGCGGAGGGTTCTCCCTGACCATCGCGGCGCTGGCCACCGTCCTCACGGCAATAATCGGCACGGCGATCGGCGTACTCAGCGCCCGTCGGCGGGGCTGGCTTGACGAGTTCTTCACCCGAACGAACGATGTCCTGCTTGCAGTGCCGGAGATGGTTGTGGCGCTGTTCCTGGTCGCCGCTCTGGGAGTCGGGTACCCAACCCTGCTGCTGGCCCTGACCGTGACGGGCTGGACACCCTTTGCCCGGCTGGCCCGGGCACTCGCCTATGACGTCTACGCACGGGGGTTCATCGAGGCGGCCCGCGTGGTGGGCTGCCCGCCGTCGTTCATTTTGCTGCGGCACATCCTGCCACACCTGGCCGGGCCCCTCCTCGGCCAAGCCACCCTCCGGTTCGGACAGTTCCTGATCAACGTCGGGGCCCTGTCCTATCTGGGACTGGGAGTGCAGCCGCCGCAGTCGGACTGGGGATCGATGCTCGCTGCGGCCCAGCCCTACGCCCTGAGGGCGCCAATGACGATCCTCGCCCCGGGCCTGGTGATCTTCACCGTCGCGCTGTGCGTTACCCTCATCGGCCAGCATCTGGCACGGATGTCCAGCAGCCGCCTGATGCTCGCCGCGTCCCCCACCCCGGCGGTCACCCATGCCTGAGGGTCTGATCATTGAAAAGCTGCACGTCAGCCAGCAGGCACCCCTGGCCATGCGCCGCCCCGCCTCCGGCGGCGGTTCTGACCCGCGTCCGATCCTCTCCGGCGTCGACCTCTCAGTGGCCCCGGGGGAGTTCGTTGCCCTGGTGGGCGCCTCGGGGAGCGGCAAGTCCATGACTGCGCTGTCCGTCATGGGGCTGCTGCCGCCGCAGATCCACGTCGAGTCCGGGTCCGTCACGCTGGGCGGAACCGACCTCATCCGGGCCGGCGATAAGGAGCTCAACCGGGTCCGCGGCGGCAGGATCGGCATGCTGTACCAGCAGCCCAAGCGGATGTTCAATCCGCGCATGACGATTGGCGGGCACCTGGCCGAGCCGCTGAAGCTTCACCGCGGACTGCGCGGACGCGCCGCCCGGGCACAGGCCCTGGCTCTGCTCGCGGAGGCGGGATTTGAGGACCCGGTCCGGTGTGCCCGCTCCTTCCCGCACCAGCTCTCAGGCGGCATGGCCCAGCGGGCCATGATGGCTGTTGCCATGGCCGGCCAGCCCGAACTGCTGCTGGCCGACGAGCCGACCTCCGCCCTCGACAAGGTGCTGGAAGTACAAATCCTGGCGCTGATCGACAGGCAGCGGCGCGACCACGGACTGGGAGTCCTGTACATCACCCACGACCTCGCCACCGTCGCCGCGTTCGCTGACCGGGTGGTGGTGATGGACTGCGGCCGCGTCCAGGAAGCAGGACCGGCCAGGACCGTCCTCGAGGCGCCCCGGACCACGATTACCAAAGACCTTCTGGCGGCATCGGCCCTCAGGACTGCCCGGACCCCGGCCCGGACTCCTGCGCGAATTCCAGTCCGCTTTCCCGTGCGGACGTTGACGGTAGGGACGCCGCTGGGGCTTCCGGTCAGCATTCCGGGCCGGACGCCGGCGCCGCGGACGTCGCTGCGGACTCCGGTCCGCATTCCGGTCCGCAAGCCAGCAACACCCGCAGCCGAGCCCCCGGAGCCGCGCACGATTCTGGCGCTGGACGATGTCACCAAACGGTTTCCCTCCAAGGGGCGCGGCGCGCGTCCGGCTCTGGACGGCGTCTCGCTAAGCCTTCGGGAAGGTGAGATTCTTGGCGTCCTGGGGCAATCGGGCTGCGGGAAGAGCACGTTGGCCCGACTGCTCGTCGGGATCGAGACCGCGGACCGCGGCAGCGTCACCCGGTCGCTCCGCATGGGGGAAGGCGGCACCGGTGCCGACGGCACAGAGGTGCAGCTCGTTTTCCAGGAACCGCACGGTGCCTTCGACCCGCGCATGAAACTGCGCACCAGCCTGGAAGCTCCGCTGTTGCGGCGCCGGGACTGCACGGCGGACGAGCGCCGGGAGCGCATCCACAAGGCCGTTCGCGATGTTGAGCTGGTACCGGACCTGCTGGACCGGTACCCGGGCCAGTGCTCGGGAGGGCAGCTGCAGAGGCTGACGATTGCCCGGGCGCTTCTTCTGGAGCCGGCGGTGTTGATCTGCGACGAGGCCACCTCGGCGCTGGATGCGGTCACGCAGCGCAAGATTCTCGATCTGCTGCTGCGCCTGCACAGCGACCGTCCGCTTTCCCTGATTATGATCTCCCACGACATGAACGTCATCAGGTACATGAGCCAACGCGTGGCCGTGCTGTACCAAGGGGCCCTTGTGGAACTGGCCCGCACCACCGACTTCTTTGCGAACCCAGTGCACGGGCACAGCAAACAGCTTGTGGCTGCGGCCCGCCCTTGACACTGCCGACCTCCGAGTATGAACTGTGGTCTCGCTGCCGATGGTCATGGCGGTGGCGCTCATCGCATGAGGGTCTGCGTCGCCTGGTGCTACAGTGACGGCGGGTGCGCCTTAGCGGCCGGAATCACCGGAATGAGGCCGGTGGGCAGATGGTACTCGGAGTCCTCGGGACGGTCCTGCTCGGCCCGTTCAATGGCAGCCTGGAAGTGAGGCAGGCTTCGTTCCACCATCTCTTCACTGGCGGTGAGGGAGATGCGGAAGAAACCGGGCGTTTCGAACAGGGAGCCGGGCAGCACGAACACGTCCTCCTGGCTAAGTGCCTCGGTGAAGGCCTCGTCGTCGGCTATGGGGGAGCGGATGAACAGGTAGAACGCGCCCTCCGAAGGCTGCAGCCGGTAGCCCATCCCGCGCAGCTCCCGCACGAGCCAGTCCCGTTTCCGCTGGAGCTGATCGACGTCGATGGTGAACCGTTCCAGCTTGGGCAGCGCATGCTGCAGCGTGCCGTTGGGGTAGATCCAGCCCATCGCCACCTGCAGCGCGCCCATGGCGGGTGCGAGGTCCTTCCGGTCGGGCATGGTGGAAGGAAGGGCAAGGTATCCGATCCGCTCACCCGGTGCCAGATGCGTTTTGCCGTACGAGTAGGCCAGCATCGTGTAGGGGTAGAACTCGGCAGGACTGTGGAAACGGGCACCGTCGAACACAATCCGGTTGTAGGGCTCGTCCGACACGAGATAGATCCGGCGTCCGATGCGCGCGGAGGCGTCCTCCAGCAGGTCGGCGAGCTGCTGCAGGAGCTCCGGGGGATAGATCCGGCCGGTGGGGTTGTTCGGCGAATTGACGATCACCACGCGGGTACGCGGCGTGACCGCAGCCCCAATGGCCTCCAGGTCAAGGTCGAACGTTTCCGTGTTGATCCGGACTTTCACGGGGACAAGACCGGCCTCGACGACGAGCGGCTCGTACAGGAACCACGGCGGCAGGCTGTAAATCACTTCATCGCCCGGATCGGCCACCGCCTTCAGTGCCAAGGCGATCGCAGTGAATCCGCCGGTTGTCAGGTAGAGATCTTCGGCTGCGAACGGCACGTCCAGCAGTCTTTGCAGGGAATCCGCGGCGGCCTCCCGCGGGTAGGTGCCGTTGGACTTGTAGGCAAACCACTGGTCGTCGCGGGGGTTGACCGCATCCCGCAACGCGTCCACATACGCGGATTGGGGCATCTGGTGCGGATTGCCCAGCGTGAAGTCACAGACCCCGGGCAGGAGGTGCCGCCGGGAGTACGTGGAGTCGTTGAGGAACGCGCTGATCCGTTGGAAGGACGGGATGGATGCGACGCCCAGCGCGCGCCGGGATGCAGCGGAGTCCATCACCGCCCGCCTCCGGTGGTGGCACCTGGCCGCACCTTCTTGGCGGTGAGCAGCAGGTACTCCCAGTCCATCTGGGACGGTGCGTCGCCGTGGGCATCGCTGTAGGCCCCGGCAAGTTCCGTGAGGGCCTCGTCCAGGGCTTTGACTCTCTCCTCGTCGCCGCCAAGGGACTTGTACACCGAGATCGTTGGGCCGTAGTGGGACTTGAAGTAATGCAGGAAGTCGTTGGGCTGGTGGAAGCTCGTAATGGTGACCGTCTGCTTCCGGACCTCGACGTCCGTGACGTTGCCGCCCAGGAGCTTGCGGACATGGTCCTCACTGCCCCACAGCGGCGGGGGCTGGGCGCCGGGCGGAGGCGGGGGAGCGAACGGTTTCATCGTGGCGAACATTTGCCCGATGAACCCTTCGGGCGTCCAGCTCAGCAGGCCGATCGTGCCGCCGGGGCGGCACACCCTGAGCAGCTCACCGGCGCTCTTTTCATGGTGCGGGGCAAACATGGCGCCGAAGCAGGACATCACCACATCGAACTCGCCGTCAGGGAACGGAAGGGCTTCAGCGTCCGCTTCCATCCATTCCAGATCGACGCCGCGGTCGGCTGCCTGGTGACGGCCGGCGTCGAACATCTCCGGAGTGAGGTCGCTGGCCACCACCTGGGCCCCCATCATGGCCGCGGGAATGGCGGCATTTCCGGCGCCCGCGCCGACGTCCAGCACCCGCTGCCGCGGTTTGATGCCGCATGCCTCAACGAGGATGGCACCGAGATTGGGGATGAGCTCGCTGGCGAGGGCCGGGTAATCCCCCTGTGCCCACATGGCCCGGTGCTTCTCCTTGAGTGCCCGGTCCGCGGTGGCATCCGCCGTGGTTGCATCCTTGTCATTCATTGGAACCCCTCCGCGTGTGCATCATTGCCGGTGCAGGTTGTCATGGACAGCCCGCTGCTGGCCCAGTGGAGGCTGTGGTGCGACTTATTCTCGGCTTCGGTGCCGGGGTTGTAAAGAAGGAGTCGCTACCTGGCAGGTGCTTTCCGGCGTCGTGCGGCGTAGGCGAACAGCGACGTGGTGGCCACGGTGGCCAGATATCCGGCGATCACGATCAGTGAAATTCCCGCCCAGAAGTAGTTGGTGGTGCTGCTCTCCCGGCCAGGCGGTGCGATGGTGACCAACGAAAACACCGCCACCGCGGCGGAGGCCAGGCCGATCGCCACCGGCACTCCGAGCCACAGCCGCGCGGACGCCCAGTGACCGTTGAAGCCGTCCCACACATTCCACTCATGGGTGCCCGTGCGGATGATGAGCCAGCCCGCGGGAATCATGAAGCAGCCCACCAGCAGGAACGCGGCCACCACGTCCGCGGGCCGGTGCCACTGGTTCACCAGCGTGGAAATTCCCGACGCGACCGCAAAACTGCCGCCCACGAACCCCGCCAGCGGCCGCCAGCGCGGCGACGCCATGAGGAACACCGCGGCGGCCGCAGAGGCCGCCAGCGTGGTGTGCCCCGACGGCAGCGAATTCAGCTCCAGCGTCTCCACACCCCGGTCCGGCCGCACCGGCAGCAGCTGCTTGAGAACCTGCGTGGCGATGTTCGCCGCCACGCACGCCGCGAGGGCGATGCCCGCCGCCCGCCAGCGGCGGTGGATCACCGTGACAAAAAGAACGACCACGGCGGCCATCACCAGGGAGATGGTGGGCAGCCAGTCCAGGAACCGGGTGGTGACCTTGCCCGCAGGTCCATGGATTTCCACGGCCTCCACCAGGGCGGACTCGTCGATGAACTGGCCGGTGGTGGTGCGGACAAAGTAGTAGTACGTGGCCGCGAGCCCGGCCATGCAGGCCAGGGTGGCAACGAAGAAGAGGAAGCCGGTGCCCCTCGCGAGGCGCATCCGGCCCGCGGGCTGCTTGCGTCTGGGGTCCCTGGGCTGCGAAATCATCGTATAAAAGCGTGTCACAGTTTGCTGGGAGCCGCCTGACTGCCGGGACAGCTTCCCCCTCGACAGGGTGCCGGGCGCGAATTAGCTTGGGCGTATGACTGAAAACCCGGAAGACACCGGCACTGCCCGCGAAGAGGACGGCACTGCCCGCGAAGATGCCGAGCCCGAGCGCGGCGAGGACGAGTCCGCCCACGGCTCGCCCGCAGGCGACCTGAGCAGCAAACTGGACCCCGACTTCATCCCGCAGCAGGGCGATACGCCCGAAGCGGAACGGACCCGGGAACACCCGGAGGAAACCGGCAGCTGAGCGGCCTTCCGCCCCAGGACACATTGACCATCCGGGGCCCGCCGGCGGATAGAGTTTGAGCATGGCCGGACTCGCAGATGTTCTGGGCCCCATTCTGGAACTGATGTCCTGGGTGGGGTTCATTCCGGGCGTGCCGCTGCTCGTGTGGGGCCTGGTCATCAGGCAACGGCGGTGCCAGTGGACGAGCACGTCCGGCGAGGTGTACACGGCCGGCGGCTTCACCGGATTCCGCTGGCTCGACCAGGAAAACGTGCCCCGGCAGACACTCGTGGACGCGGAGGTGGCGCGCGGACTGGTGGCAGGCAACGAAGTGGAACTCCACTACGACCTCTGCCACCCTTCCCGCTGGGGCCTCGAGCCTCCCAAGCACGACAACACCGTCCTGATCCTCGGCTGGATCTTCACCGGGCTCGGGCTTCTGTGCACGGTGGGCGGGTTCGTGCTGCTGCTCTTCTAACGGTCCCCCGCTGGCGGACTCCTTCTGGAGGCCCGGCTAATGGCCCGGGCTGGGCCGGACCGCGTGGCCGCGTGCCGGCTCTGGAGCGCCGCTGCGCTTGTTCCGTTCCTTCAGGTGATCCAGCAGCGCCTGCTCGGGATGTCCGGGGTTCTCCGCAAGGTGCCGGAGCAGCCGGCGCCGCACGTCTGACCGCGGGGCGGCCGTGGTAAGCACGTTCTGGATGATGTCCAGGACCTGCTGGTGCAGTTCGGAATCGTCAATGGTGATGGTGGAGGGCTGGCTGTTCGGCACGCCGATTGTGTAACCGAGGCGTTCCGGTGGGATTGGTTCATGCAGGTCACGGAAGTTCCTGTGCATCACGGACTCCTTCTTTGGGGAAATCTGGGCGGTACTCTCACGCTGGCGCTCATTCATCGCTGGCATCTCCGCTGCCGTCCAGGCCGCCCTTGTCGTCGGGCTTCACCGGGGATGAGGAATCTTCTGTTGCTGCCACGGCGGGAGAGGTCACCTGCGTCGGCGCGACGTGCTGGACAGCGCCCGGGTCATCGCCGACCGAAACGCCGGCGGGCGCGTCGGTGGCCTGGGTCTGGGCCATCTGGACCTGTGTGGAGGGCAGGGCGGAGCCGGGCGCATCCGGGGCTGAACCGGCGGCAGCGGCAGTGTTGAGGGGTATGGTCTTGCGGTAAGGGGACGTGGCCTCGGCAGTCGTCAGGGGTTTGCTGCGGGGAGACAGTTCGGCGGACGACGCCGCGTCGCTTGTCCCGGGTACGGCGCCTTGCCGGACGGTATCGACCACCACCACACCGGCAGGCTGGTCCGTAGGCGCCCCTCCAAGCGACTGTGTCCAGACCGCAAGACCGGCAAGTCCGATCAGGGGAACGCTCAACACGGATAACTTCTTCACCGGCCCGCCTTCCCTCGTTGGTGATTCCACTGTGAGGCGCGAAGGTGAGGCAAGAATGAGACGTGGATGAGAATCCTCTCATCCAGCCCGCGGCGGGTAGGGCGCGGCGCCTAAATCCAAAACAGCTTTAGTCCAAACGGCTCAGACCGGGGCGGGCTCCTGGCCGTTCGGGTCCCCGTTGCGGGGGCCGTCCGGAGCGTCGCCGGCGGGGGACGCTTCGTCGGGCAGGCACACGAGGCGGTAGCCCACGCCCCGGACTGTCTGGATGCGGTTCTGGCCGAGCTTGTGCCGCAGATACCGCACGTAGACGTCCACCACGTTGGAGGACCCTTCAAAGTGGTAGCCCCACACCCGGCTCAGCAGTTGCTCCCGGCTGAGTACCCGGCCGGCGTTCTCCATGAGGGTCCGCGCCATGACGAACTCCCTGGCCGAAAGGTCAATGACGCGTCCGCCGATCTGTGCGGTCCGCAGGTTGATGTCGAGCGTCAGATCGCCGCAGACGAGCGTAGGTGCTGCCGTGACGGGCGAGGTGCCCCGGAGCCGCAGCTTCACGCGCGACAGCAGTTCCTCGAACCTGAAGGGTTTGGTCATGTAATCATCGGCGCCGCCCTCGAGCGCCGAAACCGTGCTTTCCAGGCTGTCCGCGGCGGTGAGGACGATCACCGGGATGGCGGAGTGCATGGCCCGGAGGTTTTGGAGGACGGTAAGCCCGTCCATGCGGGGCATTCCGATATCAAGGATAAGGAGGTCGTACTCGCCGGAGGTGGCATAGTCCAGCGCCTTCACGCCGTCAGCGACCTGGGTGGTGGTGTATCCCGCCGCCGTGAGGCCTTTAACGAGGAAGGCCGCAATGCGGGGCTCGTCATCGGCGATGAGGATCCGGGTCACGGGCTGCCTCCGTGACCTGCGAGGACGGCGGTGCCCGACGACGGATTGGTCAGCCGGGATTTTGCGTGCGGGCCGGCCGCTCTTTTCGCCGCGCCGGGTGAGTCCTCCTCGGCGCTGTCCCCACCCCCTGCCGGGATGGTCAGCACAAACCGGCTTCCCTTGCCTACAGTCGATTCCAGCCGGACGGTTCCGCCGTGCGCCTCGGCGATGGCCTTGACGATCGAGAGTCCCAGTCCCGAACCCTCGGACGACCCTGCGGCATTACGGCCCTTCACGAACCGTTCGAAGATGCGCTCGTGATCCTCGGCAGGGATGCCGGTGCCGGTGTCCGAGACCCAGATTTCGAGGTCCGTCGAGTGGTGCGGCCGCGCACCCAAAGGTGCGCCGCCGTCGTCGTTCCTTGCCCAGGCGGCCCCGACGGAAATCCGGTCCGTCTCGGCCGTGTGCCTGACGGCGTTGACCGCGAGCTGTTCCAGCGCCTGCATGAGCCGGTGCCGATCCGCGCGAATGAGGCCGCCCGGCTTGGCCTCCAGCTCCCAGTGGCGCGGAGCGAAGACCTTGATGCGGTTCAGGATGTTCTCCAGGAAGATGTCGGCTTCGATCCACTCCGGTGACACGAAGTCGGGCCGGCCGCTGCGGGCGAGGATCAGCAGGTCCTCCACCAGCACCTGCATCCTGTCCAGCTCATCCAGGAGCAGGATGCGGGTCTGGTCCACGTCCTCGGGGTCGCCCGCGCGCAGCAGTTCCAGGTAACCGCGGATGACCGTCATGGGCGTGCGGAGTTCATGGCCCGCGTCGTGGACGAAGCGGCGCTGGTTCTCGAAGCCGGACTCGAGCCGTTCCAGCATGTGGTTGAAGTTCATGGCCAGCTGGGCTACGTCGTCCGTGCTCCCCGTGACGTCCACACGCTTGGTCAGGTCTTCGAACGTGGTGTTCTGGGTGGCCTCCCGCAAGCGCCGAATGGGGCTGAGCAGCCGCCCGGTGAACACGTATCCCATGAAGCCGGCGATGGCGAGCGTCACCAGGGCCGCCAAGGCGTAGGTCCACATGGACTTGACGATCTGGTCGCGCTGGCGGCCGATCTCATTGGCCACCACCAGGAGCCCCTCTTGCGGCTTGCCTTGCAGCTTCACCGGCGTGATGGACAGGCGCACTTCCCGGCCATCGATCACGGTGTCCTGCACCACGGTCCGGTCAGGGCGGCTCCAGGCCCAGATCTGCTCCCTGACCGCCAGCGTGCGCAGGTTGGTGGCCTGCTCGCCGCCCGGCAGGATCGTGTTGCCATCCCGGATCAGTGTTATCAGCGACTCGTGCCCGCCCGGCGTCTCCGATCTCAGGAACAGTGTGAACAGTTCGTCCAGCGACGAGAACCCCGGACCCGGGGCCGGCTGAACGAGGGCGTTCAGGTTCTTCCTCGGCTGCTGCAGCTCCTCATTGACACGGTCATCGAGGCTTCTGAGTTGGGCCGCATACGTGACTGCTCCGGAGACCAGGAGGCCCACCGCCATGAAAACAAGGAGTGTGGCCAGCACCCGGAACCGGACGGAACGGATTTCACTCCGCAGCTCCGCCCGCAGGACACTGGCAGACTTCATTGCCCTGCCCGTCGCAGGTGTCTGGCCCGCCCCACGTGTCTGGCCCGCCCCACGTTCCGACACCGCTGCTGTAACGCAGCACATATTTTCCCGCCGGCCGCAAAGAATTTTTGGTTCCCGAACGTGCCGGCCACGTTACTCACAGCGGGATACTCGGAGTACTTGGTTGCATCCTGTACTGCCACGCTCCGCCTCATCGGGTCACTCATTCCATGCTTATCCGGCGGTCCTCCGGGGGACGAGGATCGCATAAAGCCGCTGGGAACTGCGGCAATACCAACATAGGCCTGCATTCTTGGGAAAAACTTGGTGACGTCCTCGGTCGGTGGGGCTTCCTCCCCACGGTTGGAGGGGTGGGCGCGGCGTTACCGCCGGGCCGGCGGGCCGCGTGGGCTGCCCCGAACGGCGACGCATCCAAGTAGTACATCCCCGAAAAATCGAGTACTCGCTACTCGTGCCCGTACTTGCACAAGTGACAAATATGAGGGTCAAGCCATTCATGGGGAATGCGGTTCATGGGGATAGGTGCACACATGGTTCAGACAGTTGCAGAGGACACTCGCTGGTCACGCAGAGCACAAGACGACGGGTTCCTCCCGACAGCCAGAAATGGTGCAGGTGGTGCGGCGACGAAGCTGTCCATCAGCATCCTGGGTCCGCTCAAGGTCCGCCGCGGAAACGTGGTCATCGGATCACACGAGCTGGGCGGCCCCAAACCACGCCAGGTGCTGGAGATCCTGTTGCTCAAGCTGGGCACACCGGTTTCCAAGAACCACCTGATCGACGTCCTGTGGAACGGGCAGCCTCCGGCCGAGGCGCTCTCCACCCTCGAAAGCTACGTCAGCGTGCTGCGCCGCCACCTGCAGCCCGGCTCCGGCAAGGGCGGCGCCCTCCGGACGGTCACCGGCGGCTACATGATGGACCGCAGCATGGTTGACCTGGACCTTGACCGGTTCGACAACCTCCTCAAGCAGGCAGGACACGCCAGCCCGCAGGAATCCTACAAGATGCTCGAGAAGGCACTGGAGATCGCATCCGTGCCGCTGCTCGGCGATGAACTTCTGGCCGGCTGGGCCGAAGAGGAACGGGCACTGCATGCAGCCCGCGTGGCCGGCATCAAGGCCCGCGCCGCCGAAGCCGCCGTGGCCGTGGGGCAGCCGGAACGCGCCGTGGCCCTGGCCAGCGAGCTGCTGCTTGACGATGCCATCAACGAGCGGGCCTGGACCGCCCTGGTGCTCGGGCTCGAAGAATCCGGACAGTACATGGAGGCGCTGCGCGCCTACGGACGGTGCCGCCGGGTCATGGACCAGGAGATCGGCTGCCTTCCCGGCCGGGCGCTCCGCGACGCACACGCCAGGCTGCTTCAGGCCACGGCCGTCAGCGACGACGAAGCGGCCGAGCTGTCCGACACCGACTCACCGCTTCCTCCCGTTAGTTCACAAAGCATGCGCGAAATCAGCATCCTGACCATCGATGACCACAGCACGTTCACGGAACTGCTGACCGCCGCCCTGGACCGCGAGCCGGACCTCCGCAGTGTCGCGTCGGCCACCACCGCCAAGAGCGGCGTGGAACAGAGCATGGCGCTCAAGCCCGACGTCGTCATCATGGACTACCACCTGCCCGACGGCGACGGCCTCACCGCCGCCGCCCGGATCCTGGCGGATGCCCCCCAGACGCGGATCGTGATGCTCACCGGAGATCCGACTCCGGAAGCCCTGCGCACCGCCGCCTCGATGGGCATTTGCGCCTTCCTTCCCAAGGGCGGCTCGCTGTCCACGCTGCTGGACACCCTCCGGTACGCGCGGGCCGGGAACATGGTGGTCCACCCGTCCCTGGTGGCACAACTGGGCATGAGCACACCGAAGCCGGCACCTGCCGTCCGGGAAATCGAGCCCGGCGGTCCGGTCCTTACGCCGCGGGAGCTGGATGTCCTCCGGCTGATGGCCGGCGGCCACGGATCCAAGGAAGTGGCCAGCAAGCTGGACATCTCGCTCAACACCTGCCGGGGATACGTGAAAGCGATCTTCGCCAAGCTCGGAACCCACTCGCAGCTCGAATCGGTCATGGAAGCTTCACGGCGCGGCATGCTCGAGCAGCCGTCCGATGGCTAGGCCGTCTTTCCGGAGGCCAGCCCTGTTCAACGCATTTGATCTGGCGCAGGCCGAGCGTTCCGAGGTCTTCAATGCGGTGCGGCAGTTCCTGGTCATGGGTCTCGCGGCCTTGGTAGTGGTTACCACCCCGGTGGCCTTCTGGATCTGGTCCGAGGCAGAACACCACGCCCTGGAGAACTCGCAGCTGGACACCGAGCACCTGGCCCAAAACGTGGTGGCGCCGCTTCTGGACGAGGCGGTGCTGTCCAGGGATCCGGCCGGCATCGCACGGCTCGACGAGCGGCTGCGCCCCTGGGTGGGGGAACGGTCCGTGTTCGAGATCAGGCTCTGGGATGCGGACGGGCGCATGGTCTACTCGGACGACGAGAAACTCATCGGCCAGACGTTCGACTTGCCCCATGACGCTCTGGAAGTCCTGGCCGGCAAGCCCGTCAAAGCCACGCTGGAACTGCAGGCAGACGAGGTGCAGGAGGGGGTAAACGCGGGCGAGCTGGTGGAAGTCTACGTACCGGTCACGGCGCCCAACGGCGAGCGGCTCGCCTTCGAGGCCTATTACGACGACGACGCCGTCCGCCAGGAACAGGCTGCGGTCCTGCTGGACATGGTTCCGCCGTTCCTCCTGGCGCTGGCAGTCCTGCAGTTGGCGCAGCTCCTGCCGGCAGTGCGGCTGGCCCGCAGGATCCAGGCCTATGAAGCGGGCCGGACCCGGCTGCTCCACCGCGCCATCGAAGCCTCTGAACTGGAACGCCAGCGCATCGCCCGTGACCTGCACGACGAAGTCATCCAGGACCTCTCCGGGCTGTCCTACGTGCTGGAATCCGAGGAACTGCACCGCCCCGTGGGCCAGCGCCGGCTGTTCTCGGAAGCCCGCCGGATCCTCCAGGACAACGTGCGGAACCTGCGCGCCATGACCAGCGAACTGTACCCGCCGGACCTCAGCCGGCTGGGCCTGTCCGGGGCACTGGCGAGGCTGGGCGATCCGCTCGGGGAACGCGGGATCAGACTCACCCTGGACCTCCCGCCCGCGTTCGAGCTGGACCGCGACCGTGCCGCCCTGTTCTACCGGGTGGCGCGCGAGGCCCTGGCGAACACCGCCAAGCATTCCAAGGCGACCAGGGCGGAGCTGCTGCTGAGACAGTGGGGGAAGCGGTCTGAAATACGCATCTCGGACGACGGCTGCGGCTTTGACCAGAGCCTCGGATCGCCTGAAGGGCACTTCGGCCTGCGGATCATGAAGGACACCATCAGTGAAGCCGGCGGATCCCTGCAGGTCCTCTCGACGCCGGGGCAGGGGACAACCGTGATTGCGCGGTTCGGGGCCGGGATCAGGCCTGATCAGATTAACGACGAGCCCCGTGGCGGCGCACGACGGGCTTCACGCCAGCTTTCGGGCAGTGGTGAGCTCAGCGGCAGGCTTGCCGGCGCGCTTAGCGGTGCACGCCGGGCCGGAGATGGCACCCCGGGCATGGGCGTTGGTGGGGACACCGCCGTCGGCTCAGCCGGGGACGCCGGTGACCGTACCGGCGGCGCTCCGGAAGTACCGCAGCCGGTACGCTAGCGAACGGAGGAACAGGTCCGGGCGGTCCGCCGCCCCGGCTTCCATGACAAAACCGGCGGCGCCCCAAGGCGCCGCCCCCAATACCGCCGGCCCCTCCAACGACGCAGGGGCCGGCGTCGTTTAAGGGAGCACACACCGTGACGTCACCGCAAAGCCCCGAAGGGCCCGCCGCACTGCAGCACCCGCGATTCGCCCGCGCCTACGCGCGCGCCGTCGTCGGCATGAACCGCCGCGGCGGCGCTGAACACCGCCGCCGCCTGCTGTCGGGTCTGCAGGGAAACGTCATCGAGGTCGGCGCCGGCGAGGGATCGTCGTTTAGTCTGTACCCCGCCGCGGTGACCGACGTTCTGGCCGTTGAGCCGGATGACTACCTGCGCAGCCTGGCCGATCTCCGGGCCAAGTCGGCCCCTGTCCCGGTCGTGGTGGTGGCGGGTTCGGCCGAGCGGATCCCGGCCCGCGACGCCAGCGCCGATGCGGTGGTCTGCAGCCTGGTCCTCTGCAGCGTTGCCGATCAGGGCGCGGCGCTCGCGGAAATCTTCCGGGTCCTCCGACCCGGCGGAACGCTGGCGTACTACGAACATGTCCGCTCGGCCAGCCGCCTCCTGGCCGCAGCGGAGGATGTGCTGACGCCGGTCTGGCAGCGGATGGCCGGCGGCTGCCACCCCAACAGGGACACTCTGGAAGCGGTCCGGGCCGCAGGATTCCAGGTGACGGACAACGAGCGCTTCGGTTTCGCGCCCCAGGCGCTGGCCCCGCCGGTGGCCCATATCCTGGGGCATGCAACGCGTCCTGACTGATCGGCTGGGCGGGGTTGTCCACATAGCTGAACCCCTGACGGCCGGGGATGTGCAGGCGCCGGTACAGTGAAGTCATGCCTGCCGAACCGCGTCCCGTGGCTTCCCAGATTCCGCCGTCTTCAGGGCAGTCCCTCTCTTCCAGGCAGACCCTGTGGGGCAGTCTGCCGCCGGTTGAGGAGCTGCTCGGTGCCGCGCGGGTGGTGGTGCTGCCCATGCGCGTGAAGTTCCGCGGGATCCTGGAGCGTGAGTCGCTGCTGCTCAAGGGGCCCGCCGGCTGGGGAGAGTTTGGCCCGTTCCCGGAATACGGCGATGCGGAGGCCTCCCGCTGGCTCGCCTCCGCCATCGAGGCCGGCTGGCACGGATTCCCTGAGCCGCTCCGGACCAGCATCCCCGTCAACGCCACGGTGCCGGCCGTCCCCGCTGCGCGCGTGCCGGAAATCCTGGCCCGGTTTGGCCGGGTGGATGCGGTCAAGATCAAGGTGGCGGAACGCGGGCAGTCCCTCGATGACGACGCCGCCCGGGTCGCCGCCGTCCGTGCCGAACTGCCGGACGCCGCCATCCGTGTGGACGCCAACGGAGGCTGGCGCGTCCGGGAAGCTGTGGAAGCCCTCACGCGGCTCGCCGGTGCAGGGCTGGAATACGCGGAGCAGCCGGTGCCGGACATCGACGGCCTGGCGGAAGTGCGCCGGCAGCTGCGCCGGGCCGGCATTCCTGTGTTGATTGCGGCCGACGAAAGCGTGCGCAAGGAGGACGATCCCCTCCGGGTGGCCCGTGCCGGTGCCGCCGACCTGATCGTGGTGAAGGTGGCGCCGCTTGGCGGAGTCCGGCGGGCGCTGGGCATCGTGGCCCAGGCCGGGCTGCCCGCCGTCGTGAGTTCCGCGCTGGACACGTCCGTCGGGATCCGCGCCGGGCTGGCGCTCGCCGCAGCGCTGCCCGAACTGCCCTTCGCCTGCGGTCTGGGCACCGTTTCCCTGCTCGCCGGCGACGTCACTGCCGATCCGCTCGTGCCCGACGACGGCGCCATTCGGCTCCGCGATGCCGTGGCCGATGAGGGGCTGCTGGAGCAGTATGCTGCTCCGGCCGACCGGAAGGAGTGGTGTCTGGCCCGGCTGCGCCGGGTATACGCGGAGCTGGCGCAGGGCCCGCATCTTCCGGTGTCGGCAGGGTGAACTTACACGCCTGTAAGTTCACGGGATCTTAACCGGAGTGACCTCTCGTCTTTAGGTGTCGCTGACAGGGTGGGCGGGACCGCATCACACCCCTTGGAAGGTCCCTCCATGTCTGAAACCCCCGGGCGCAAGTTGGCCCTGCTGCCCATGCTTGGCCATACCAAAGGCAAGCGCAGCCCTGTCACCTGCGCACTCAAGTGCGACAACGCCTGCTCGGGCGATGTCTGCAACACCAGCTCAAACAGCTACTTCCGCGACATCGCATCCACCACGCTGTCCCGCCGCGCCGCCCTGGGCTTCGGCGCCGCCGGTGCCCTCGCCGTCGTCCTCGGCGGTTCCCTGGCATCCCCGAAAACCGCGGTAGCGGACGGCGGAACCGGCCTGTCGGCCGCCGCCAAGAGCGGCTACATCCCTGGCGCCTCCAAGCTGCAGTTCACCGCCATCCCCTCAGTCCCGGCCGACGTCGACGCCGTCACCGTGCCCGCGGGCTTTACCTGGCAGCCGGTCATCCGGTGGGGCGACCCCATCTTCAACGATGCCCCCGCGTTCGACCTCAATGCGCAGACTTCCGCCGCGCAGGAGCGCCAGTTCGGCTACAACAACGACTACACGGACATCCTCGAGATCCCCGGCAGCAAGGGCCGCCGCGCCGTGCTCTTCGCCAACCACGAGTACACGAACGACGCCATCATGTTCCCGCCGTCCATGGCCGCCGCGGACGTCCGCAAGGTCAGCCAGGCAGCCCACGGGCTCTCCGTGGTCGAACTCGAGCGCGCGAACAAGAGCACGCCGTGGAGCTACGTGCAGGGCGCGAAGCTGAATCGCCGCTACCTGAACAGCACCCGCTACGAACTCACCGGGCCTGCTGCAGGCTCCCCGCTGGTCAAGACCACTGCCGATCCCGACGGCCGCTGGATCAACGGCACGCTGGGCAACTGCGCCGGCGGCACCACGCCCTGGGGCACCATCCTGTCCGGCGAAGAGAACTTCCAGGGCTACTTCGTTGCGCCCGGAACCTCCGCCGAGGACAAGCGCTATGGCCTCACCAACAAGGCCACCGCCCGCCAGTGGGAGCTTGACGACCCGCGTTTCAACACGAACAACCCCGGCTACGAGAACGAGGCCAACCGCTTCGGCTGGATCGTGGAAGTGGACCCGTTCGACCCCACCTCAACGCCCAAGAAGCACTCGATGCTGGGCCGCTTCAAGCACGAGGGCGCCAACGTGATCGTGGCGGAATCCGGGCACGTCGTGGCTTACTCCGGCGACGACGAGCGCTTCGACTACCTGTACAAGTTCGTGTCAAAGGACAAGTACATCGAAGGGGACCGCAAGCACAACATGACCCTGCTGTCCGCAGGCAGCCTGTACGTCGCGAAGTTCACGGGCGACTCCCCGGCGGCCGAGATCGACGGCACCGGCAAACTCCCCGCCGACGGCGCTTTTGACGGACGGGGCGAATGGCTGCCTCTCGTGGTCAATGGCAAGTCGAAGGTCAAGGGCATGTCCGTTGAAGAGGTCCTGGTGTACACCCGCCTGGCCGCGGACAAGGTCGGCCCCACCAAGATGGACCGCTGCGAGGACGTGGAGCCCAGCCCCTTCACCGGCAAGGTGTATGTGGCCTGCACGAACAACTCGGACCGCGGCAAGGTGGGCAAGGAAGGCGCCACCGAGGTCAACCCCCGCAACGAAAACCGCGACGGGCACATCGTCGAGATCACCGAGATCGGCGACCTGACCTCGAGGAAGTTCACGTGGAACCTCCTCATGGTGTGCGGCGATCCGGCGCAGGGAGACGTCACCTACTTCTCCGGCTTCCCGGCGAACCAGGTCTCGCCCATTTCCTGCCCGGACAACCTCGCCTTCGACTCCGTGGGCAACCTCTGGATCTCCACCGACGGGGCGCCCTCGGGCATCGGCAAAAACGACGGCCTGTTCAAGGTCACGCTCGAAGGAGCCGAGCGCGGCCGCGTAGAGCAGTTCCTCGCGGTTCCCCGCGACGCGGAGACGTGCGGGCCGATCGTCCACGACACCGAAGGCCACGTGTTCGTCTCCGTCCAGCACCCGGGCGAGGAAGGAACGTTCGAGGCGCCGAACTCATACTTCCCGGACTACGTGCGCGCCGGAGCTCCGGTGAAGACCGGCCAGGCCCGCGCGCCGCGCCCGTCCGTCATCCAGGTGTTCCGCGCCGACGCCTAAGGATGTGCAGCCCTCCCTCACTTCCTGTTCAGTTCGGGCAGGAAGTGAGGGAGCGTTCCTGTTGGGGCGGCGGGAGGTGAGGGAGGGTTGGATGGTGGCAGACTGGTTCGGTGACTTCCGAGGATCCGACCAAGCCTTCCGCTCCTGCCTTCCATGCCGTGTCAGCCCCGGCTCCCGCCCACCCGGGCACTGATCCGGAGCGAACGCTGACATCCATCGCGGCCGCACGCACCGCCGTTACGGGACTGCTCGCGGGCGGGGTCCGGTACGTGGTGGTGGCCCCGGGATCGCGGTCCGCGCCCATGGCATACGCACTGGCCGAAGCCTCGGCGGCTGGACGGGTGGAGCTGCTGGTCCGGATCGACGAGCGTTCCGCCGGGTTCACCGCACTCGGCCTGGCCCTGGTGACCGGCGCTCCGGTGGCCGTCCTGACAACCTCGGGGACCGCCGTCGGGAATCTCCTGCCGGCCGTCATGGAAGCCAACCATGCCGCCGTCCCCCTCGTGGTGGTGTCCGCCGACCGGCCTGACGAGCTCCGCGGAACCGGCGCGAACCAGACAACCGTCCAGCTGGACCTGTTCGGCGAGCACGTGCGTTTCGCCGTCGACGTCCCTGCGGGTGAGACCCCGCAGCGGGCCGTGGAGACGGCCCTCGCCGCCGCCACCGGCGCCTTCGAGGACACGCCGCCCGGGCCCGTGCAGCTCAACCTCGCGTTCCGCGACCCTCTCGTTCCAGAGGCAGGGGAGCGGCTGCCGGAGCAGCGCGGCCACGGCACGTTCCGCATCGGCACCGAGCCGCTCACCATGTCCCTGACGCACGCGACGGCGGACCTGCCGGAGCGGCGCACCGTGGTGCTGGCCGGGCACGACGCCGGCCCTGTCGCCGAGGCCTTCGCCCGGGCGCACGGCCTGCCGCTGCTGGCCGAGCCGTCGTCGAACTCGCGCTTCGGTCCGAACGCCGTAGGCCCGTACCGGCTGCTGCTGGAGCACTTCGGCCCCGACTCCGCGCTGCCGATCGAGCGTGCGGTGGTGTTCGGACGCCCCACCCTGTCGCGGCCAGTCTCGGCGCTGCTGGCCCGGACCGACGTTCCCGCTGCCCTGTACGAACCGGTGCCGGTCGCCTGGCACGAGCCCGGCCGCCGCCGCGAAACGTCCGTGGCCAGCCTGACCGAGCTCGCCGAGTTCGCCGGCCGCGGCTCCGACGGGTGGCTCGACGCGTGGCTGCTGGCCGGTGCCGCGGCGCAGCACGCGCTCGACGGCGTCCTCTCCAGCCACGAGGCAGCGACCGGGCCGGCCGTGGGTGCCCTCGTCTGGCAGCACTCGCGCGGCCAACTGGTCCTCGGTTCCTCCAACGGCATCCGCGACGTCGACCTCGCCGGCCAGCCCACCACCGAACCCGCCGCCACGGTCTTCGCCAACCGCGGCCTCGCCGGCATCGACGGCACCATCTCCACCGCCACCGGCATCGCCCTCGGCGGCCACCAGGAAACCACCCTTCTGCTCGGCGACGTCACTTTCCTGCACGACGCGGGGGGCCTCCTCCTCGGGGCCGGCGAAGACCAGCCGCAGCTGCGCATCGTGGTGCTCAACGACTCCGGCGGGGCCATCTTCAGCCTTCTCGAGCACGGCGCGGTGGAAGAGGCAGGCGGCTACGGAGACGCCGTCGAACGGCTCTTCGGCACCCCCCACTCGGTGGACATCGCGGCACTCGCGGCAGCGTACGGCGTCGGGCACAGCACGGTAAGCACGACGGCGGGACTCGCCGAAGCGCTCACTGCGCCCTTCGCGGGCCGCACCATCGTGGAGGTGCGCACGGACCGGCACGGGCTCCGGGACCTGCACCGGCGGATCAGGGCGGCCATAAGCGGAGCCGTGGCCGGGGTGCTGGCCGAGTAGGATCCGGAGGGGCTGGCGGGGCGCGGGACGCGGCAATTGCATGGCGACGCGCAAATTACCTCCCGCGGCCGGAATTCCGTGCGCGCAGGGTAATTTCCGTGTCGCCGGAGTCGAAGCGCGTCATGGCCGGGCCTCCGGTGGTTATCCACATGGCGCCGTTGGCCTCTGTCCGGGCGTCACCGAGACCTGCGAGTGTACGAGCCATGACGGATTTACCCAGGCTGGTCCTCGCCCGCGAGCACATTCAGCAGGGACTGACCCCCAAGATGCTCGCCCGGCGCTGCAACTCCGGCACGCTCGTCCGGATCCGTCATGGCGTTTATGTGGACGGGGCAGCCTGGGGCGCACTGAGGCCGTGGGAGCAGTACCGGCTGCGCGTCCAGGCGGCGGCGGAAACGTTCATTGCACCCGCGGTGTTTGCCAGGCATTCGGCGGCCAGCGTCTGGGGCGTTCCAACGATCGGTCACCATCACCCGGTGCATGCACTGACATTTCAGAACGACGGCGGCCGGTCCCGGGCGGGGGTCCGCCGGCACTATGCCGATCCTGCCGGCGTGCAAGCGTTCCGGCGCGACGGGCTGTTGGTGACCGGCCGGGTCCGCACTGTCCTGGACATTGCGGCTTTCACGCCTTTCGCGGAGGCCGTCGTTCCGCTGGACCACGTGCTTCGACCGGACAGTGTCAAGGGGCTGCCGGCGCTGTCCAAGGCAGAGCTTCTGGCCGGAATTGAAGGGAACTACACCGCGGCAGCGAGCCGCAGGATCGCCGCCGCCATTGAGTTTGCCGATCCTCTGTCGGCGTCGGCGGGGGAGTCCTACGGCCGGGCCCTCATGTTCGCCGCAGGATTCCAGGCACCTGCCCTGCAGCACGAGTTCCGTGATGACAGTTTGATTGGCTACTCCGACTACTACTGGCACAGCGTCCGCGTCGCCGGGGAATTCGACGGTGTGGACAAATACCTGAAGCCGGAATACTTGAAGGGCCGGAGTTCATCGCAGGCAGTGGTTGACGAGAAGTACCGCGAAGACAGGATCCGTGCCACCGGCTGCACCGTGGTCCGCTGGGTCTGGGCGGACCTGATGAAGCCGGGACGGCTGGAACGGAAGCTGGCGGCGGCCGGCGTGCCCCGCCGTCGTGCACGGTCAGCGCGCTAAAGCCGGCGGGCTGGCGACACGCAAAATGCCCCATGATGCGCAAATGCCCCGGCGCTACCGGAATTCCAGTAGCGCCGGGGCATTTGCGCGTCGCCGGGCAACAAAAGCGTCGAGCCTACTCCGTGATGTCGATGTGCGTCGGGTCGAGCACTCGCTTGAGGAACTCCTTGGTGCGGGCCTGGCTGGGGGAGCTGATGACGTGTTCGGCCACGCCTTCCTCCACCACCACGCCGCCGTCCATGAAGACCACGCGGTCGGCCACTTCACGGGCGAAGCCCATCTCGTGCGTGACCACAAGCATGGTCATGCCTTCCTTGGCCAGGTTCCGCATGACGGAGAGGACGTCGCCCACGGTCTCCGGGTCGAGGGCCGATGTGGGCTCGTCGAACAGCATCAGCTCCGGGTCCATGCTCAGCGCACGGGCAATGGCCACGCGCTGCTGCTGGCCGCCGGACAGCTGGTCCGGGTACCGGTCGGCGAGGTGCCCCAGCCCCACGCGCTCCAGGTTGGCCTTCGCCACCTTGTCCGCTTCGGACTGGGAGCGCTTGAGCACCTTGGTCTGGGCGACGGTGCAGTTCCGCAGTGCGCTCAGGTGCGGGAACAGGTTGAACTGCTGGAACACCATGCCCACCTTGCGGCGCATCCTGTCGATGTCCACGTCGGGGTCCGTGGCGTCGAAGCCACCCACGTGGATGCTGCCCTCGTTGGGCTGCTCCAGGAGATTCACGCAGCGCAGGAGGGTGGATTTGCCGGATCCGGACGGACCGATCAGGCAGACGACCTCTCCCGGCGCCACGTTCAGGCTGATGCCCTTGAGGACTTCGTTGGTCCCGTAGGACTTGCGCAGGTTCTGTATGGAAACACCGGCGGCGTTGAGGGAACCGGTGTGGTTGCGGGAGTTGGTTACGACGTCGTTCATTGACTTCTCTGCCTATCGCTTGGTCCGCGCGGAGCGGCTTTCGAACTTCCGGGCCAGGAGGCTCAGCGGGATGGTGATCACCAGGTAGAACGCACCGGCCACCAGAAGCGGCGTCAGGCCCGCGCCCAGGCTGGAGATGCCGTCCCGGCCGAACTTCGTGAGCTCGTACTGCGAAGCGGTCAGGCCCAGCACGTAAATCAGCGACGAGTCCTTGGTCAGCAGGATGACCTCGTTGGTCAGCGGCGGCAGGACGATCTTGAAGGCCTGCGGGATGACGATGGTGACCATGGCCAGCCACTGGGGCATGCCCAGGGAACGCGCGGCCTCCATCTGGCCCTTCGGTACTGCCTGCAGTCCGGCGCGGAGGGTTTCGGCGATGTAGGCCGCGGCGACCATGCCGAGGGAAATCATCACCACAACGGTCACGTTCCATGAAACGCCGAAGGCCAGCGGAACGCCGTATCCGAAGGCGATGAACACCAGCAGGGCCGGGATGCCGCGGAAGAATTCGATGTAGCCGGTGGCAATCCAGCGGTACAGCGGGAAACTGGAGAGCTTCATGAGGGCCAGCAGCAGGCCGCCGGACAGGCCCACAATGAATCCGAGGAAGGTATAGATCAGGGTGTTCCTCAGCCCCGAGACGAAGATGTCCGGGAACATCGGCCCGATCTTACCGAAGTTGAAGACGCTGTTGCCGATCGTCTTCCAGTCGGTGGCCAGGATCAGCGCGGCCATGGCCACGACAAAGATTCCGGCTTGGACATACAGGCTTACTCTGGCTCGCTGACGTGCGGTCATTGTCATTGCCATGGTCTACTCACAATCGTTTTGCGCAGTTGAGGCCCCGTACGGACTGCTGGACAGATCCTGAACGGGGCCCCTGCTGCGTAGGTCTCAGGCGCGTTGGCTACTTGGTGGCTTCGCCGAACCAGGTGGTCTCAAACTTCTTGAGGCTTCCGTCGTCGGTAAGGCGCTTCAGAGTGGCGTTGACCTGGTCAAGCATGGCGGTGTTGCCCTTTTTGACCGAGATGCCCAGCTTTTCACCGGTGGCGTAGTCCTCCACGCGCTTGTACCTGGGGTCATCCTTGATGGCGTAGCCGAGGACCGACTGGTTGCCCAGGGCGGCATCGATGGTGCCGGCCTTAAGCGCCTGGGCCAGCAGGCCCGTGTCCTCAAACTGCTGGGCGTCCAGGCCCTTCTCCTGCGCGAACTTGGCGCCGGTGGTGGCCTGCTGGACGCCCACCTTCTTGCCCTTGGCACCGTCGAGATTCGTGATGCCGGACGCGTCGGTGGCAACCAGTGTCAGGTCGTCGTTCAAGTATGGCTCGGAGAAGTCCATGACGGCCTTCCTCGGTTCCGTGATCGAAATCGAGGAGATGGAAACGTCGCACTGGGTCAGGGCCGTGCCGGTCTCGATGGCTTCGAACGAGCTGTCCACCACGTTCAGTTCGGCCTTCATGTCCTTGGCGACCTCGGCGGCGATGTCCATGTCGAAGCCGACGATCTTGCCGTCCTTCTGGAATTCGAACGGCTCGTAGGGGACATCCGAGCAGACGGTCAGTTTGCCGGAGTTGATGAGCTGCACGGCGCCGTCGCTGCTTGTGGCTGCGGGGGTTGCGCCGCCGTCGCCACATGCGGTGAGGCTGAGGGCCCCAACGGCGAGGAGCGCGGCTGCCTTGGCATTGAGTTTGGCCGCGGCAAGGGACTTGAGCTGCATTTCTTTACCTTTTGTTGCAGGGGATGCGGAACTAAGACGGCTAATAGTGTAACGCTGTTTGTGAGATGTGCATCACAGAAAACTAAGTTTCACTATTGGATAACTAAAATGGCCGCTTGGCAAGCCCCGCCGGGCCGTGGGTGTCCGGTATCCCGGACGGAGGACCGCTGCTAGGTCTGCTGCAGGTTTAGTGGCTGATGCCCAGCGATTCCAGCATCGGACGGAACTTGGCCCACGTCTCGGCCAGTTCCGCGTCCGGATGCGAGCCTTCGACTATGCCGCATCCGGCATATAACCGCACGGTGGTCCTCGACTCGATGACGGCCCCGCGCAGGGCAATGCCCCACTCGCCGTTCCCCGCCGCGTCGAGCCAGCCCACCGGCCCGGCATAAGGGCCGCGGTCCATGTGCTCAAGCTTGCGGATCAACGCGCCCGCCACCTTGGTGGGGGTGCCGCAGACCGCAGCCGTGGGGTGCAGGGCATTGATCAGGGCCAGGCAGGTGGGCACATGGCCCTCCACCTCGGTGAGCTCAGCCTTGACGTCCGATGCCAGATGCCACACATTCGGCAGCTCCAGGATGAACGGCTCACTGTGTGCATTCATGGCCTCCGAGAACGGCGCCAGCTGCGTGGTCAGCGACTGGATCGCGATCTCGTGCTCGTGCCGCTGCTTTTCAGAGCCGGCCAGTACCCGCTCGGCGTAGTCCAGGGGCAGCCCGGCCTCGCCCACGGCGTCGCGGCGGTCCAGTGTCCCCGCGAGGACCCGCGCCTGGGCGGTGCGGCCCTCCACCTGGATCAGCATTTCGGGGGTGGCGCCCACCAGGCCGTCCACGCCGTAGGCCCAGCATTCCCGGTACCGGATGGCGAGCTGCCGCAAGACCTCGGCCGCGTTGACACCCTCCGGCACGGTAGCCACGACGTCCCTGGCCAGCACCAGCTTTTCCAGCCTGCCCGTGCGGATCTCGGCAACACCAGCCGCGACGGCGGCCATCCAGTCCTCTTCGCTGAGCGAGCCGGTTTCCAGGGTGGAAGTTCCGGAAAGCCCGACGGCGGAGCCTGGCTCCGCGGGCGTCTCGCCGCTGGCCGGCGTCTCGCCGCTGGCGGGCGTCTCGCCGCTGGCCGGCGAGGTGCCAGACTCCAGCCACCCCCTCAAAGCGGCGAGGGCGCCCTCTTCGGTGAGTTCGCCGTCGTCGGCCGTTATCTGGGTGAGCCAGGTGCGGCCGTCCCGGTGGCCCACCACGATCTCGGGCACGATGAGGCGGGATTCATGCGCCGACACCTTGGAGAACGCGAACGAGCCGAAGGCCACCGGGCCGGTGCCAGGGCAATCGACGTGGTCCGTGATGTCGGCCTCGATGACAAGGTGCCGCCACCAGATGTCCGCCTCGAGGAACCGCTCGGGGCCGGTGGCTGTAAACCGGGCCACCTCGCCGAAGCCCACGAGTCCGGCCTCGCGCCGCGTCCAGCACAGAACGTCGTCCCGCACCAGATACGACGGCAGCCCCCCGGGGGTCGATTCTCCATGCAAAGGGACTGTCAGAGTGCGGAGCGTTCTGGTCATGATGGATCAACACTACTCTGGTAAGTAATTCCAAGTACTTTTCTGCCAGCCGCGGCAACGGTCCGGCACGTGAAATCCAGGACATTCGGGTAGATTGACAGGGTGAACCGAGCATCCTTGGAAAAGCGTCCGGACGAAGTAGCCACGATGTTTGACGACGTCGCACCGAAATACGATGTCGTCAACGATGTCCTGTCGATGGGGCAGACCCGCCGCTGGCGCAAGGTTGTGGTGGAAGCCGTGGATGTCCGGCCCGGCCAGCGCGTTCTCGATCTGGCCGCGGGAACAGGGACGTCCAGCGAGCCATATGCCGATGCGGGCATAGACGTCGTGGCCTGTGATTTCTCCCTTGGCATGCTCAAAGTGGGCAAGCGGCGCCGCCCGGACATCGACTTCATCGCCGGCGATGCCACCAACCTGCCCTTCGCGGACAACACCTTCGATGCCAGCACCATCTCCTTCGGCCTGCGCAACGTCAACGAGCCGAAAAAGGCCCTGGCCGAGATGCTTCGCGTGACCAAGCCCGGCGGCAAGCTCGTCATTGCGGAGTTCTCCCAGCCCGTGGTGCCCCTCTGGCGCACCATGTACACCGAATACCTCATGCGCGCGTTGCCTGCCATCGCCGTCAAGGTGTCCTCCAACCCGGACGCCTATGTGTACCTCGCCGAGTCGATCCGCGCCTGGCCGGACCAGGACCACCTCGCCGCGTGGCTGCAGGAAGCCGGCTGGGACGACGTCACGTACCGCAACCTCAGCGGTGGCATCGTGGCCGTTCACCGTGCTCACAAGCCGCCCGTCGGCAACGGCTCGGCCGCCTCGATCGCGGCCCACTCCGGCCCGGTGGCCAAGCTGCGCCGCAACATCCCGCGTATCACCCGCTGACACTGTGAAAGTACTGATTGTTGGCGCGGGTCCGGCCGGTTCCACCGCCGCGTATTACCTCGCCAAGTCCGGCATCGACGTCACCGTCCTGGAAAAGACCAGCTTCCCGCGTGAAAAAGTGTGCGGCGACGGCCTCACGCCCCGGGCAGTGCGTGAGATCCAGAAGCTGGGACTTCCGCACCCCGAGGAGGACGGCTGGCGCCGGAACAAGGGTCTGCGCCTGCTCGCCGGCGGCCGCTCCATCGAACTGCCGTGGCCCGAGGTATCGGACTTTCCGCAATACGGCCTGATCCGCACCCGACTCGGCTTCGATGAGGAGCTGGCCCGTCACGCCCAAGCCGCGGGCGCCGTCGTGCTGGAGTGCTACAGCGTCACCAAAGCGCTCCACGGCGACGACGGCAGGGTGACCGGCGTCCGTGCCGCCATCCTGGACGAGTCAGGGCGCAAGACGGGGGAGACGCGCGACTTTACCGCCGACGTCGTGCTCGCCGCGGACGGTAACTCCAGCCGCACCGCCGTCTCCCTCGGCATCCGGAAGCGCGACGACCGGCCCCTCGGCGTGGCCGTCCGCACTTACTTCACCTCGCCCCGCCACGAGGACGACTGGATGGAAGGCTGGCTGGAACTCCCCGGACGCGACGGCAAGCTCCTGCCCGGCTACGGCTGGGTGTTCGGCGTCGGCGATGGCACGTCCAATGTGGGCCTGGGAATCCTGAACTCCTCCAAGGAATTCGGCAAGCTGGACTACAAGCAGGTGCTCCGCGAATGGACCGCCGGCATGCCTGCCGAGTGGGGCTTCACGCCCGAGAACCAGGTGGGGGAGATCCGCGGCGCCGCCCTGCCCATGGGGTTCAACCGCACGCCCCACTACTCGCCCGGACTCCTGCTCCTGGGCGATGCCGGCGGCATGGTGTCCCCGTTCAACGGCGAGGGCATTTCCTACGCCATGGAGTCCGCCAGGTTCGCGGCGGAGTTCATCATTGACGCTGCCCGGTCTGCTGGCGGGTCTGCTTCCGGCCGCTTGTCCGCGCACGACGCCGATGCGCACCTTGCGGGGTACGCGGACTACGTGCGGGAACAGTGGGGTTCGCACTTCACGCTCGGCCGGGCGTTTGCCGCGCTGATCGGCAAGCCGGCGGTCATGAAGCTCGCATTGCGCACCGGCATGCCCATCCCCGTGCTGATGCGTTTCGTGGTCCGGCTCCTGGCCAACCTGACCGACCCGTCGGCCAAGGGCTTCGAGGACCGCGTGATCCGGGTTCTGGAACTGCTGGTGCCGGCCACCTCCAACACATCCGCCCCGTCGCCCTCCCGCATCAAATCAGCGGTTTCCGCAACAAAAAGTTAGGGTTAACCCGTGACCAACTCCGCTAACCACAGCTGGACGCACGCCGGGCATGGACTGCCGGCCTCCGAACCCAGCCTCAACACCACCGCCATCGCCACCGGACTGCAGCTGCCGGCAGGATTCGCGGCCATTGCGGAGGACCCTGATCTCGGCCCCGCCATCACCAACAATCTGGCCCGCGTGGAGAAAAAGCTCCGCGAGGCCATTGCCAACTCGGACCCGCTGGCTGACGCAACGTCGCGTCACCTCGTGGAGGCCGGGGGCAAGCGCATCAGGCCCCTGCTGACCCTGCTGTGCGCCCACCTTGGCGACGCCTCGCTGCCCGCCGTGGTGCAGGCCGCCGTGGTGGTGGAGCTGACGCACCTCGCCACGCTGTACCACGACGATGTCATGGACTCGGCCCCCTTCCGCCGCGGTGCCCCCACGGCGCACGAGGTCTGGGGAAACTCCGTGGCTGTCCTTACGGGAGACCTCATTTTCGCCCGCGCCTCCATCCTCGTGTCCGAGCTGGGTTCCCGGGCCCTGGGCATCCAGGCCCGCACCTTTGAGCGCCTGTGCCTGGGCCAGCTGCACGAAACCGTGGGACCGCGCCCGGACGAGGACCCTGTTGAGCACTACCTCTCCGTCATCGCTGACAAGACCGGATCCCTGGTGGCGGCCTCCGGCCAGTTCGGCGCCATCTTCTCCGGCGCCGACGAGGCCTACGAGGACGTCCTGGTGGAATACGGCGAAAAGGTTGGCGTCGCCTTCCAGCTCGCCGATGACGTCATTGATGTCACCGGCGTCAAGGTGAAGTCCGGCAAGTCTCCGGGCACGGACCTGCGCGAAGGTGTCCCCACGCTGCCCGTGCTGCTCCTGCGCAGCGCTGCGGCGCAAGGCGACCAGTCCGCCGTCGAACTTCTCAAACTGATCGACGGCGACCTCTCCTCCGACGAGGCCTTGGCCGAAGCGGTTGCCGGGCTGCGCGAGCACCCCGTGACCGCCGAATCGTGGGTGGTTGCCCGTGCGTGGGCCGACGAGGCGATTGCCGCCCTCGCCCCGCTGCCCGAGGGAGTAGTGAAGGCGTCGCTGTCCAGCTTTGCCCGGGCCGTGGTGGACCGCGCCAGCTAGCGCTCAACCCGCTTAAACGGAACGGCCCCGGTTCCCAGCAGCGCCACACTGCTTGGAACCGGGGCCGTTTCTCCGTTCGCATCAAATCCACCGGAGGCATTTAGTGGACCCGTGAATAAGTCTATGACAGGTTTGTCATATTATTCAAGTCGCTTGTTAATCAGTGTGTCACGGGGCTTGCAGCCGTCCTCACCCTGTTTGGGCTCTAACGGGGAGGGACACGCCGATGGAGCAGCGCGTCGTGGGCAGTCCGCCGCGAAAGTGGGTCACGACGGAGCCAGGGTGGGCCGCATTGTCCACATGGCCCAGGCAGGATCTGCCCATTGCCGCGGGTCAGGGCCACCGTTGATCCATGGACCTTGAAGCTTTCCTGGCCCGACGCGGCGGAGCGGCCCAGAGGAGTGTGCTCCTGCGCGCCGGGTTCGAACGGTCCGCGCTTGAGGCTGCTGTTGATTCCGGCCGGCTGTTCCGGCCTCTCCGCGGGGTGTACTCGCTGCCCAACGCGGACGACGGCGTCCTGGCCGCCTTCAGGGCGAATGGCCGGCTCACATGCGTGTCGGCAGCGCGGTTCCACAGCCTCTGGGCGCTACATCCGCCGCAAGCTGTGCACCTGAGCTGCGGGAACGGTGTGCCAAAGGCCGGCGTGATTAACCATGGCCCGTGCACGCATGCCCCCGACCCCGCGAGTCCCGTGGCAGGGTTGGCCGATGTGCTCCTTCATGCACTGAAATGCCTGCCAGAGCTTGAAGCGCTGGTCCTCGTTCAGTCGGCCACGGGCAGAGGCCAGATCTCCGCGGACTTCCTGAGGGGCAAACTCGCCGGGAACAGGAATGGCAAGGCCCGTGCCGTGCTGGACCTGCTGATTCCGCGGGCGGACTCCGTTCTGGAGATACTGGCCCGTACGCACTTCATCCGCGCCGGCCTCAAAGTCCGCATGCATGTCAACCTGCTGGGCGTGGGCGAAGTGGATTGCCTGGTTGAGGAATGCCTGGTGGTGGAGCTGGACGGCTCCACACACTTTGAACCCCGGCAGGTTAAGAAGGACCAGCGGAGGAACAATGCCGGCATGCTCGGGGGCCGTCTCACACTGCACTATTACTATGACGACGTGGTGCACCACCCCGAGGCCATGGTGGATCAGGTCCGTGCAGTGCTGCGTCTGCGGGCATTGGGCAGGTTCGCACCCGACTGGTGACTGTCGGCGCCAAGTGAGTGCCGCCGTCGTGACCTTCTTTGCCACAGCGGGGCCCACGACACGCAGGCTCAGCGGCGAGTCGCGGCCCCTCGGTGGCCAAAGAGCGTCAGGACGGCACCAAAGAGGCCTAGTCCTCGTCGGTGAACGCCCAGTCGAACATGTCGAAGACGAACTCGGAGAAGGTCCCCTCTTCGCTCTTCCACTGGCCGCGGGCGTTGTTGCGGCGGTACACGATGGGGTCGGGGACGCTGAGGTCGCCCACGCGGAAGCCCCACGTGAAGTTTTCTTCCTCGTCCTCGAGGAACATCAGGAAGCCTTCGTCGTCCACCTCGAGTTCCTCGGGGTCCCAGAAGTAGTGGTAGGCCTCCATGAGGTCCTCGCAGCCGCCGAGGGCCAGGTAAAACTCGCGCAGCACCAGGGGAACGGTGAACTGGTGCTCGGCGAGGGCGGAATCGAGCTCGTCAGCCGGCAGCCCGTCCTCTTCCTGCCATTCGTCTTCGAGATACTTCGGAACAAGCGCGCGGAACTTCTCGAGGAACATGTCAGTCATGGCTCTTATCCTAGCTAATCCCGGCCCCTCGAATTGCCGGTGTCCAGCCCCAGCCGGGACCACCCGCGGACGGCCAGCGGAATGTGCCACGAGCGGCGCCAGGCCACCACGCGGAACGCAAAGACCACGGCCGCGACGCCGCACGCGGACAGGGCGTTGAAGGCACCAAGGCCCCACAGGATGGTGGTGAGCGCCGCGCCGGTGAAGGCCGGGAGGGCATAGATGTCGCTGGCGTCGAACAGCTGGGGAACCTCGTTGGCGGTGATGTCGCGCAGCAGGCCTCCGCCCACCGCCGTCGTCACGCCCAACAGGACCGCCGCCACCGGGTTCATTCCCAACGCCAGAGCCTTGAGCGTGCCGGTGATGCAGAACAGCGCCAGGCCCCCGGCGTCGAACAGGATGAGCAGGGAGGTGAAGCGCTGGACGCTGGAGAACAGGAAGTACACGAGCACTGTGGCGAGCAGGGGAGGCACGAGGTACGCGGGATTGGTGAAGGCTGCCGGCGGACCGCTGTTGAGGATGATGTCGCGGATCACCCCGCCGCCGAGCGAAACAAGGGACGCGAGGAGAAGTGAGCCGAGGAAGTCGAACTGCTTCCGCGCTGCCAGCAGGGATCCGGAAACCGCGAAGAAGAAGATGCCGGCCAGGTCCAGCCATACCAGGGCGATGTCAAAAGGGAATGTCATGAAGCGTCCCGGCTAATTTCAGGGGGCGGACAGTGCAGCTCCAACGTTACGCTAGCCCCTATGAACAGCCCGATCATGATCGCTTGTGCCCACGGGACCTCCAACGTGCAGGGGGCAGCCGAGGTCAACGCCCTCCGTGACGCCATCGCGGCGCTCCGGCCCGGGCTCGATGTCCGCGAGGCCTATGTGGATGTCCAGCAGCCCGATCTTGTGGACGTGGTGGCGGGCCTTCCCGCGGATCCCGACGGCGGAACGGCCGCCGCGTCGGCCGTCGTGGTCCCGTTGCTGCTCAGCGTGGGTTACCACGTGAAGGTGGACATCGCGCGTGCCGTCAAGAGCCGCCCCGGGAGCGTTGCCGCAGCGCCGCTGGGCCCGGACCCGCGCCTGGCCGCCCTGCTGGACCAGCGGCTCCTCGAGGCCGGTGTGACAGACAATGACGCAGTGGTCCTCGCCGCCGCGGGCTCGTCAAACCCCAACGCGGCGGTCAGCGTGGAGGAGCTCGCCGACCAGCTTCGCGTCCTGCGCTCCAACCGCATCCTCCCCGCTTACGGTGCGTCCGCCAAGCCTTCGGTGCCCGAGGCCGTCGCCATCCTCCGTGAGGAAGCCGCGGGCGGTGCGGGCGCCGGGGAGTCCGCGGGGGGAGTGGACCTGGGTGGCCGGGTGGTCATCGCCTCCTACCTCCTCGCGCCGGGCTTCTTCCACGACCAGCTCGCCAAGGCCGGTGCCGATCTGGTGACCGCGCCGCTGCTGCCGTCGCCGGTGCTCGCCGAGATCGCGCTGGAGCGTTACGACGCCGCCCTGGCCGCGCACGCCGCGCGGGCCTGAGCGCCGCTGGCCGAATGGACCGCGGATGTGGCCGGTCCGCGGACGTGGACGGGAAGGGCCAGTGCAAGCACAGCCTGCGGGTCCGTTCAAGGCCCTCCGGCGATTCATGACGAAATATTTCCCTAGGTGACTTAGCGTTTCCGGGGCCTTTGTGGCGGGTTTCGGGGCGGCTCTACAGTCGATGCATGACTGATACAGCTCTAGCCGGAGCGGCCACCGACAAGCCCGCGGAAAAGCCCGCGCGCCCAGCCCGTGCCTCGCGCCCCGCCGCCAAGCCTCACGGCCAGTGGAAGGTGGACGGAACCACCCCGCTGAACGCCAACGAAACCTGGAAGCAGGAAGACGACGGCCTCAACGTCCGCGAGCGTATCGAGTCCATCTATTCCAAGGAAGGCTTCGACGCGATCCCCAGCCAGGACCTGCACGGCAGGTTCCGCTGGTGGGGCCTCTACACGCAGCGCAAGCCCGGGATCGACGGCGGCAAGACCGCCACGCTTGAGCCGCATGAGCTTGAGGACAAGTACTTCATGCTCCGCGTGCGGATCGACGGCGGCGCGCTCACCACCGAGCAGCTGCGCGTCATCGGCAACATCTCGGTCGACTTCGCCCGCGATTCCGCGGACCTCACCGACCGCCAGAACATCCAGCTGCACTGGATCCGCGTCGAAGACATCCCCGAGATCTGGCGCCGCCTCGAAGGCATCGGCCTGTCCACCACGGAAGCCTGCGGCGACGTGCCGCGCGTCATCCTGGGATCCCCGGTGGCCGGCATCGCCAAGGACGAGATCATCGACCCCACCCCGCTCATCGCCGAGCTGGGGGAGCGCTTCATCGGCAACCCGCTGCTGTCCAACCTGCCGCGCAAGTACAAGACGGCGATCACCGGCCACCCCAGCCAGGACGTGGTCCACGAGATCAACGACTTCGCTCTCGTTGGCGTCAAGCACCCCGAACTGGGTGTGGGCTACGACCTCTGGGCCGGCGGCGCCCTCTCCACGAACCCGATGCTCGGCAAGCGCCTCGGCGCATTCGTCAGGCCGGAGCAGGCGGCGGACGTGTGGCTCGGCGTCACCAGCATCTTCCGAGACTACGGCTACCGCCGCATGCGCACCAAGGCCCGCCTGAAGTTCCTGATGGCTGACTGGGGTCCGGAGAAGTTCCGCCAGATCCTCGAGGACGAATACCTCGGCTACAAGCTGGCTGACGGCCCCGCCGCCCCCAAGCCGTCCACCCCGGGCGACCACGTGGGCGTGCACGAGCAGAAGGACGGCAAGTTCTTCATCGGCGCCACCCCGATTGCGGGCCGCCTCTCGGGCTCCCAGCTGGTGAAGCTCGCGGACACCCTCGAAGCCCGCGGCTCCTACCGGCTGCGCACCACCCCGCACCAGAAGCTGGTGGTGCTGGATGTGCCCAAGGACGAGGTTGAACCGCTGGTCGCCGAAATGGACGCCCTGGGCCTGTCCGCCCGCCCGTCCGTCTTCCGCCGCGGCACCATCGCCTGCACCGGCATCGAGTACTGCAAGCTGGCCATCGTGGAAACGAAGGTCACCGCGGCCACCGCCGTTGCCGAGCTGGAGCGCCGCCTCGCGGACCTGGCCGACAGCGGCCAGCTGCCGCAGGCCCTGTCCCTGCACATCAACGGCTGCCCCAACTCCTGCGCCCGCATCCAGACCGCGGACATCGGGCTCAAGGGCATGATGCTCCCCACGCCCGACGGCGACCCCACCCCGGGTTTCCAGGTTCACCTGGGCGGCGGGCTGGCTTCCGCCGACCGCGAAGAGGCCGGCCTCGGACGTACCGTCCGCGGCCTGAAGGTCTACGTGGCGGACCTGCCGGACTACGTGGAACGCGTGGTGCGGAAGTTCGTGGCCGACCGTGCCGAAGGCCAGACCTTCGCCGAGTGGGCCCACGCCGCAGACGAGGAGGCCCTCCAGTGACAACTCCCCAGCCACACCCCAACCTCGCAAGCTCGGCCGGGGACCCCGGTGGCCGTGGGCCCACGCTCCGCTCGCACGAGGAGCTCAAGGCCCTCGCCGAGGCCGGCGCCGCCGAACTCGGCTGGGACGCCCCCGCCCGCGACGTGATCGCCTGGGTGGAGCGCAACTTCGAGATGCCCGCCGTCGCCGTCGCCTGCTCCATGGCCGACGCCGTGCTGCCGGCGCTCGTCGCGGACCAGCTTCCCGGCGTCGACGTCCTGTTCCTCGAGACCGGCTACCACTTCCCGGAAACCTACGCCACGCGCGATGAGGTGGCGGCGAACCTGCGTGTCAACGTGGTGGACGTCCTTCCGGAGAACACCGTGGAACAGCAGGACCGGCTCCTGGGCAAGGACCTGTTTGCCCGCGACGCCGCCCAGTGCTGCGCGCTCCGCAAGGTGGCCCCGCTGCGCCGCACGCTCGCCGGCTACGAACTCTGGTTCACCGGCGTCCGCCGCGATGAAGCCCCCACCCGCACCAACACCCCGCTGGTGACCTGGGACGAAGCCAACGGCCTGGTCAAGGTCAATCCGGTGGCCGCCTGGACGTTCGACCAGCTGGTCCAGTACTCCGATGACAACCTCCTTCCCGTCAACCCGCTCCTCTCCCAGGGCTACCCGTCGATCGGCTGCCAGCCCTGCACCCGCAAGGTGGCACCCGGCGATGATCCCCGCGCCGGCCGCTGGGCAGGAACCAACAAGACAGAATGCGGACTACACGTATGAGCACTTTTCTAACCGAGGAGCCCACCCAGGTGACCGACGTCGCAGCTTCCACGCGCCTCTCCAGCCTGGACGCCCTCGAGTCCGAAGCCATCCACATCATCCGCGAGGTTGTTGCCGAGTTCGAGAAGCCTGCGCTGCTCTTCTCCGGCGGCAAGGACTCCGTGGTCATGCTGCACCTGGCCACCAAGGCGTTCTGGCCGGGCAAGGTTCCGTTCCCGGTGCTGCACGTGGACACCGGCCACAACTTCCCGGAGGTCATCGACTTCCGTGACCGGACCGTGGAACGGCTGGGCCTGAAGCTCGTCGTCGGCAGCGTCCAGGAATTCATCGACCGCGGCGAGCTTGCCGAGCGTGCGGACGGCACCCGCAACCCGCTGCAGACCATCCCGCTGCTGGACGCCATCCAGTCCAACAAGTTCGACGCCGTCTTCGGCGGCGGTCGCCGTGACGAGGACAAGGCCCGCGCCAAGGAACGCATCCTGAGCCTGCGCGACGAGTTCGGCCAGTGGGACCCGCGCAACCAGCGCCCCGAGCTGTGGAACCTGTACAACGGTCGCCACACCGTGGGCCAGCACGTCCGCGCGTTCCCCATCAGCAACTGGACCGAGCTGGACGTGTGGCGCTACATCGAGCGCGAAAACATCGAGCTGCCCGGCCTGTACTACGCCCACGAGCGCGAGGTTTTCGCCCGCGACGGCATGTGGCGTGCAGTCGGCGAGGTCTCCCAGCCGCGGCCCGATGAGGAAGTCATCACCAAGACCGTCCGTTACCGCACCGTCGGCGACATGTCCTGCACCGGCGCCGTCGAATCGGCTGCCGCCACCGTGCGCGACGTCGTTATCGAAGTTGCCGCCTCCACCATCACCGAACGTGGTGCCACCCGTGCGGATGACCGCATCTCCGAGGCCGCCATGGAAGACCGCAAGAAGGATGGCTATTTCTAATGAGCACCGATATTGATACCGCCCGCGCGGCAGCCCTCCTCGATGAAGCCCCGCTGACCAACGCCACGCTCTTCCGTTTCGCCACCGCCGGATCGGTCGACGACGGCAAGTCCACTCTCGTGGGCCGCCTCCTTCACGACTCCAAGGCGATCCTCGCCGACCAGCTCGACGCCGTGGCCCGCACGTCAGCGGACCGCGGGTTCGGCGGAGCGGCTGGCGGCATTGACCTGGCGCTGCTGACTGACGGCCTGCGTGCGGAGCGCGAGCAGGGCATCACCATCGACGTCGCCTACCGCTACTTCGCCACGGACCGCCGCAGCTTCATCCTCGCGGACTGCCCCGGCCACGTGCAGTACACCAAGAACACGGTGACCGGCGCGTCCACCGCGGACGCCGTCGTCGTACTCATTGACGCCCGCAAGGGTGTCCTGGAGCAGACCCGCCGGCACCTCTCCGTGCTGCAGCTGCTGCGGGTTGCCCACGTGATCGTGGCCGTGAACAAGATCGACCTCGTGGACTTCAGCGAGTCTGTGTTCCGCGAGATCGAGGCGGACGTGCAGCAGGTGGGCCGCGAGCTCGGCCTCGGTTCCGATGGCATCACGGACCTGCTGGTGGTTCCGGTTTCCGCGCTCGACGGCGACAACGTGGTGGAGCGCTCGGAGCGCACCCCCTGGTACACCGGACCTGCGCTGCTCGAGGTGCTCGAGACGCTGCCCGCCGCCGATGAACTCGAAAGCCACCTGGAGAGCTTCCGCTTCCCGGTGCAGCTGGTCATCCGGCCACAGGGCGCCCTGGCCCCCGACGCCGTTGCCGGCGGACTCGACCCCGAGGCGTACCGGGATTACCGCGCCTACGCCGGTCAGATCACCGAGGGCTCGGTCAAGGTGGGGGACAAGGTCAGCGTGCTGACGCCCGGCCAGGACCCGCGCATCACCACCGTCATCGGCATTGACTTCGCCGGTACCTCGCTGGAGGAGGCAGCCGCGCCGCAGTCGGTGGCGATCCGCCTGGCCGATGAGTTCGACGTCGCCCGCGGTGACACCATCGCCGCAGCCGGCACCGTCCGGGAAAGCTCCGCCGACCTGTACGCGGCCCTGTGCTGGCTGTCCCCGAAGCCGCTCCGCGAGGGCGCCAAGGTCCTGGTCAAGCACGGCGCCCGCACCGTCCAGGCACTGGTCCGCAGTGTCAGCGGCAAGCTGGACTTGGCCACCTTCAACCTCGAAGGTGCGTCCAGCCTGGAGCTCAACGACATCGGCCACGCGCAGCTCCGGCTCGCCGCGCCGCTGCCGCTGGAGAACTACCTGCACCACCGCCGCACCGGCGCGTTCCTGGTGATCGACCCGCTGGACGGCAACACCCTCGCCGCGGGCCTGGTTAAGGACCACCCCGGCGACCACGAGGACGAGCGCTACAGCATCTGATGCGCCTGCTCTGACCGCAGAGGCCCCGGTTCGGAATTTTCCGGACCGGGGCTTCGCTGTTCCTCCGATCCGTGGGCTAGGCGAGATCGCTGGCCGTTCCCTCTTCGAGGATCGACTTGAGCTTCTGCAGGTCCTTGCGCGTTGCCCTGCGGATCATTGGCGCCATGAACAGGCCCGCGACCCGCGAGAAGCCCGACGGCCTGCCGGTATTGCCCAGCGTCATCCGGGTCCCGCCGCTGACCTCTGCCCATGTGTAGGTCGTCTCCATCGGAAACGGCCCTTGGGCGGTGCGCATCACGAGCTTCTTGCCTGGGACGTACTCGAGGAATTCGTACGTGTAGTTCAGTTCCCGGCCCAGGAACTTGGCCGTGAAGGCCACCCTCGAACCGACATCGATCGGTCCCGCGGTGAGCCGCTCCGCCGAGTGGATGTTCTCGTACCATTGTGGGGCGTTATCCGGATTTGCGGCATAGGCGGCCACTTCCCAACGCGGCCGGCGGATCAAGATCTCGGTCTGGACGTCAACCATGCTTCTCCTTCCTCGGGGCCGGATTCCGGCCCACAAATACGGTAAGCCCCCAGCAGGCGGCATCCCTTGACTCAGCCCGGCACGTGGGCAATAGTTTCACCCTGTCCAGCCGGATCGTGGCCCCAGCCGGGCCCAGCCCATCCAGCGGAGGGGAAGTCGTGGAAACCATCAATAACCGGCTCATCAACTGGGCGTCCATCCTGGATGACAAGACGCGCGAGCAGGCGCTGGCCACCGCCCGGCTTCCCTTCATCTATCCGCATCTGGCGCTGATGCCGGACGCGCACCTCGGCAAGGGCGCCACCGTCGGCTCCGTCATCCCGACGCTCGGCGCCATCATTCCCGCCGCTGTGGGCGTGGACATCGGCTGCGGAATGATTGCCGTCAGGACGCAGTATGTGCTGAAGGACCTGCCCAAGGACCGGAAGCGGCTGCGCGAGGACATTGAGCGTGTCATTCCGCTGTCGGCGGGCCACAACAACCGGACCGTTCTCGCCACAGCCGAACCGCGCGTCGCTGAGCTGAGGAAACTGGCCGCCAAGGCCGGGTTTGACCCCGGCCAGTATGTGCCGAAGTGGGCCCTGCAACTTGGCTCGCTCGGGTCCGGAAACCACTTCATCGAAGTTTGCGTGGATGAAACGGACGCCGTCTGGCTGTTCCTGCACTCCGGTTCCAGGGGGATAGGCAACAAGATCGCGCAGCACCACATCAACGTGGCGCGCCGGCTGGCCGCAGCGAAAGGGACGGTCCTGCCTGACCCGGACCTGGCCTCCCTGGAAGAGGGCACCGCCGAATTCACGCACTACATCAAGGAACTCCGCTGGGCCCAGCGCTTCGCACTGCTGAACCGTGAGGAAATGATGGACCGCGTGATCACCCAGTTCGGCCGCTGGGTGGGCGGCCCGGTCCACGAGAAGGAGCGGATCAACTGCCACCACAACTTCACGCAGCAGGAGACCCATTACGGAAAGTCCGTCTGGGTGTCGCGAAAGGGGGCCATCAAGGCCGAAGCGGGAGATCCGGGCCTGATTCCGGGATCCATGGGCACGGCTTCCTACGTTGTGGAGGGGCTCGGCAACCCGGTGTCCCTGAACTCGTCGCCGCACGGTGCGGGCCGGGAGTACTCACGGAATGCGGCGCGCAAGACGTTTTCCCTGACGGAGCTGAAGCAGGCCATGCACGGGATCGAATTCCGCGCCACGGAGGCCTTCATCGACGAGATTCCTGCAGCTTACAAGCCGATAGACCAGGTCATGCACGACGCCGCAGACCTCGTCCGCGTGCGCCACAAACTGCGGCAGATCATCAACGTCAAGGGGGACTGACCTGGAGGATGAGTTCCGTGTGTTCATATGGCCGAATGTGACGTTAGATGAACGCGCGTGACCCCCGGTTTCCGGCTCATTGAACCGGGTTAACGACACTCCCTATGGTGAATCCATGACTAGTTCCAGGCCGGGCATGACCCGCATTGAGGCCGGCGACAGCCACGTGCCCAAGCGGAGGCGTGCCCTGGAGATCGTCCTGGCCCTTGGCTTGGTCCTGCTGATCATCGTGGGGGCTGTTGTGGCCTCCGCAGTGTCGCGGGACACCAACGCGTCTGCAGCGCCTACAGCCCCCATTGGCCCCGCTGATGAGCTCAAGCTGGGCTACTTCGGCAACATCACGCATGCCCCGGCCCTGGTGGGCGTCAACGAAGGCTTCATTGCGAAGAACCTGGGCAGCACCAAGCTGTCCACGCAGGTCTTCAACGCCGGCCCCGCCGCGGTGGAGGCACTCAACGCGGGGGCCATCGACGCGACGTATATCGGGCCGAACCCGGCCATCAACTCGTTCGTCAAGAGCAAGGGTGAGTCCATCAGCATCATCGCGGGCGCTGCCTCGGGCGGTGCACAGCTTGTGGTGAAGCCGGAAATTAAGTCTGCAGCCGACCTGAAAGGCAAGACCCTGGCTTCCCCGCAGCTGGGCGGTACGCAGGATGTGGCGCTGCGCGCCTGGCTGGCCGAGCAGGGCTTCAAGACCACTCCCGACGGCGGCGGGGACGTCGCCATCAACCCGACCGAGAATGCCCAGACGCTGAAGCTGTTCCAGGACGGAAAGCTCGACGGCGCGTGGGTGCCGGAGCCGTGGGCGTCCCGTCTGGTGCTCCAGGCCGGGGCCAAGGTCCTGGTCGATGAGAAGGACCTGTGGGACGGATCCCAGACCGGGAAGCCGGGCGAGTTCCCCACCACGGTCCTGATTGTGAACAAGAAGTTTGCCGCGGAGCACCCGCAGACGGTGGAAGCCCTGCTCAAGGGCCACGTCCAGGCAGTGCAGTGGCTCAACGACACCCCGGCCGCCGAAAAGGCCAGCAAGGTAAACGCCGCACTCAAGAAGGACTCCGGCAAGGCGCTGCAGCAGAACGTCATTGACCGGTCGCTGCAGAACATCGTGTTCACGGTGGACCCGCTGGCCGGCACCTATACGAAGCTGCTTCAGGACGGCGTGGACGCCGGAACCACCAAGCAGGCCGACCTCAACGGCATTTTCGACCTCCGTGCACTCAATACGGTGACCCAGACAAAGACTTCCGCAGCAGGGCTTGGCCGGGACTAGCCACTGCTGAGGCAGCACACAACGCACCACGAACAAAGGACGGGACTATGCCAGTCGTACTGGAAAACCTGGGCAAGCGCTTCGGCGACGGCGCCCCGGTGCTGGACGACGTCAACGCCACCATCGGCAAAGGCGAATTCGTCGCCCTCCTCGGTGCGTCCGGCTGCGGCAAATCGACCCTGCTGAACATCATGGCGGGACTGGAGGTCCCGACGTCGGGCGCTCTTGAGGTGCCCAGCGACGGCGCCGCCTTCATGTTCCAGGACTCTGCTCTTTTCCCCTGGCTGACGGCCAGGGAGAATGTTGAGCTGGCCCTGAAGCTGCGCGGCGTGGGCAAGGCCGACCGCCGCACCAAGGCTGCCGAGCTGCTTGACCTCGTGCACCTGGCCGAGGCGGCCGACAAGCGCCCGCATGAGCTTTCCGGCGGCATGCGCCAGCGCGTGGCCCTGGCGCGTTCGCTCGCGCAGGACCGGCAGCTGCTGCTGATGGACGAGCCGTTCGCCGCCCTCGACGCGATTACCCGTGACCTGCTCCACGACGAACTCGAGCGCATCTGGAAGGAAACGGGACGCACGATCGTGTTCGTGACGCACAACGTCCGCGAGGCCGTCCGCCTCGGCCAGCGCGTGCTGCTGCTGTCCTCCCGGCCCGGCCGCGTCGTCCAGGAATGGAACGTCACCGAAGAACACCGTACCGACGCCGGTCTTGCCGGACAGCTGACCGGGGTCATCACCGCCCGGCTGCGAGAGGAGATCCGCCGCCATGCCAAGTAAGTTCCTGTCTGACTCTGCGCCGGATGCCGCCCCCGCCCTGCCGGTCGAGGCCGCTGAGGCGCCGGCTGTGGGAACCGGGGAATCCACCAAAATCCATGCCGCACTGACGCGGTCCTCCACCGGCTCGGCCGACCTGCGCGAACTCGAATCCGGACTGGACTCCCTGCAGTCCGACGCTGCCCGCAAGGCCAGGATCGAATGGAGCCGTGTACTGCTGCCGATCGCCGCCATCGTGGTGCTCGTGATCATCTGGCAGTTCTATGTTTCGCTCGGCCTCAAGCGCCGCGACCAGGTGCCGGGCCCGATGGATGTGCTCGAGCAGTTCGGCACGCTGTGGGCTGAGGGGTCCCTCGTGGAGGCTGTGTGGACGTCGCTGCAGCGCGGGCTGCTGGGCTTCCTGATCAGCGTTGTCATCGCCACGCCGATCGGCCTGCTGCTGGCCCAGGTGGCTCCGCTGCGCCGGGCGTTCGGCCCGCTGATCTCCGGGCTGCAGGTCCTGCCGTCCGTGGCCTGGGTCCCCGCGGCGATTATCTGGTTCGGCCTCACCGACGCCACGGTTTATTTCGTGGTGTTCATGGGCGCCATCCCGTCCATCATCAACGGCCTGATCTCAGGCGTGGACCAGATTCCGCCGCAGTACCGCAGGGTCGGCACGGTGCTGGGTGCCTCCCGGCTGGAGATGGCCGTGCAGATCATTCTCCCCGCGGCCCTTCCCGGCTACCTGGGCGGCCTGAAGCAGGGCTGGGCGTTCTCCTGGCGCTCGCTCATGGCCGCGGAAATCATCGCCGTGGGCGGCACCATCGGCTTCGGCCTTGGCTCCATGCTGAACCAGGGCCGCGACCTCGCCGACATGACCATCGTGATGTCAGCGATCCTGCTGATTCTCGCAGTGGGCATCCTCATCGAGCTGCTCGTCTTCGGCCCCATTGAAAAGCGCCTCCTCCGCCGCCGCGGCCTCCTGGCCGGCAGCACCCGCTAAGCACCTCCAACAGGCCCCAAGAAAGCCCGACGGCGATAATCGCCGTCGGGCTTTCTGCTGTCACTCGTCAGCCGCTTCTCAGCCGTGCGCCACGTTGCACAAGCTACTACTGGTGCCATGAATCAGTGCCGGTATACCTTGACACCATCCGGAAGCGGGACGCCGTTCAGCGAGGGAGGAAAAGGTCATGAAGCGTGCACTGGAGGCTGGCGACGGAGTGCTGGCCGGGATTGGTTCCACGCCGCTCATTGAGCTCAGGAAAGTCGTGCCGCCGGGCTCGGCAAGGATCCTCGCCAAGCTCGAATGGGCGAATCCTACGGGCAGCATGAAGGACCGGATGGCGCTTGCGGCGATAAGGGGAGCGGAGGCGCGGGGAGATCTCGCCCCCGGAGATACGGTCGTTGAGTACACCGCGGGGACAACCGGTATCTCGCTTGCTTTCGTCTGCGCGGCCAAGGGCTACAAGCTCCACGTCGTCTTCTCGGACGCGTTCAGCAACGAGAAACGCCGCACCATGGAGGCCCTCGGAGCAATCGTGGAGGACGTGCCCAGCGATCATGGACGCATTACGGAACAACTGATCAAGGCGATGATCGCCCGCGCCGGCGAGCTCAGCGTGCAGCCCTCCCATTGGGCGTGCGACCAGCTCAATAACCGTGACGCCGTCACTGGTTACCTGGCGTTGGGAGAGGAGATCTGGCAGCAGTCGGGCGGGCAGGTGGACGCCCTTGTACAGTCTGTTGGCACCGCACACTCCATCCATGGCGCAGCACATGCCCTCCGCGCCCATATACCAGGGATGCGCGTCGTCGCGGTTGAGCCGGCCGAGTCCGCTGTGCTTTCCGGAGGCCCTACGGGCTCCCACAGGATCGAAGGAATCGGCATCGGCTTCCTTCCGCCCTTATGGGAACCGGAGGCAGTGGATGCCATCGAACAGGTCTCCTCAGACGATGCTATGGCCATGAGCCGACGCCTTGCCCGCGAGGAAGGCATCTTCGCAGGCACTTCCTCGGGAGGAAATGTTATTGCCGCTCTCCGCGTAGCTCAGCAGCTCGGCCCCGACGCAACTGTTGTCACAATCATCGTGGACTCCGGATTGCGCTATCTCAGTACCGGCCTCTATGGATAGGCGTCCGCCTTCTCTGTGCACCCGTCACCACCGGGATACATTTGTGACGCAGCGTTACCTTGCGTGAACTGGTGTTTCCGCCGCCGTTGTTGGTCAATGTGACGCGGCCCTACCGTTGATTCATGGCAATTCAGGACATCTACCCGACGGCACTGCGCCTGCTCGGCCGACCCGTGCTCGTGGTGGGCGGCGGGCCAGTCGCCACGCGCCGCGCCAAGGGCCTGCTCGACGCCGGTGCCCGCGTCACCGTGGTGGCCCCGGTTGCCTCCGACCCGCTCCGTGAACTCGCCGACGCCGGCCTGCTCACCTGGGAGCCGCGCGCTTACCGCTCCGAGGATGTCGACGGCGTCTGGTTCGTTCAGACAGCCACCGGCGATTCCGCTGTGGACGCCCGGGTATCGGCCGACGCCGAAGCGCAGCGCATCTGGTGCGTCAACGCCTCCGACCATGAAGCGTCCGCCGCCTGGACACCGGCCGTAGCCGTGGTTGACGACGTCAAGATCGCCGTGAACGCCGGGGGAGACCCGCGCCGTGCGATGGCCCTGCGCGACGCCGTCGCCACCGCCCTCGAATCCGGTGACCTGCCGCTCCGCCGCCGCCGTATATCGAAGGACGGCGCCACCGCGGGTTCCGTGGCCCTCGTGGGAGGCGGCCCCGGCGACACCGGCCTCATCACCGTCCGCGGCCGCCGGCTCCTTGGCCAGGCCGACGTCGTGGTGGCAGACCGCCTCGGCCCCCGTGAGCTGCTCAACGAACTGGCCCCCGATGTCCGCGTCATCGAGGTGGGCAAGACCCCCGGCCACCACCCCGTTCCGCAGGCCGGGATCAACCGGATCCTCGTCGACGAAGCCCTGAAAGGCCACCGCGTGGTGCGCCTCAAGGGCGGAGACCCCTATGTCCTGGGCCGCGGCGGCGAGGAAGCAGAATTCTGCCGCCGGCACGGCGTCGAGGTTGAGGTGGTCTCCGGCGTGACATCGGCCATCTCCGTACCCGCAGCCGCCGGCATCCCCGTGACACACCGGGGCCTTGCCAAGGGCTTCAGCGTGGTCACCGGGCACGAGGAACTGTCAGAGGTCCCGGCCCGCCCCGACCACACCGTGGTGCTCCTGATGGGCGTCGGCCAGCTGCGTGAATCGGCCTCCGCTCTCGGCAAAGCCGGCCTGCCCGGGGACACCCCGGTTGGTATTGTGGAGAACGGCTACCTGCCGAACCAGCGCGTGACGATTGGCACACTCGCAACCATCGCCGACCAAGCCGAGGCCACCGGCGTCGCGAATCCTGCCGTGATCGTCATTGGTGACGTTGTCCGCGTGAGCCCTTTCGCGCCGTCGCACTTCAAGACCGCTGACTACAGCACCACCAGCCCCAACAAGCCCCGCACAAGCACCACCCGCGTTCTCACCCCCTAGCCCCCCGAGTCGGGACTGAAGAAAAGGAACACAGCCGTGTCAACCAGCACCACCGTAGGAACCGCTGCCCGCCCGTTGCGTGTGGCCGTCATCGGCTCCGGCCCGGCCGGCGTCTACGCCGCGGACATCCTCACCAAGAGCGAAGCCGTCAAGAGCGGCGAGCTGACCGTGAGCATCGACCTCTTTGACCGCTACCCGGCGCCCTACGGCCTGATCCGCTACGGCGTTGCCCCGGACCACCCGCGCATCAAGGGCATCGTCAACGCGCTGCACAAGGTGCTGGACCGCGGAGACATCAGGTTCTTCGGCAACGTGGACTACGGAACGGACCTCTCCATCGAGGACCTCCGCACGCACTACGACGCCGTCATCTTCGCCACCGGCGCCATCAAGGACGCGGACCTGAACATCCCGGGCATCGAACTCGAGGGCTCCTACGGCGGCGCGGACTTCGTCTCCTGGTACGACGGCCACCCGGATGTTCCCCGCGAATGGCCGCTGGACGCCAAGGAAATTGCCGTGATCGGCAACGGCAACGTGGCACTGGACGTGGCCCGCGTCCTGTCCAAGCACGCCGACGACCTCCTGGTCTCCGAGATTCCGGACAACGTTTACGCCGGCCTGAAGGCCTCGCCCGTCACGGACGTCCACGTCTTCGGCCGCCGCGGCCCGGCCCAGGTGAAGTTCACCCCGCTGGAGCTGCGCGAGCTGTCCCACTCCAAGGACGTGGACATCATCCTGTACCCGGAGGACTTCGAGTTCGACGAAGAGTCCGACCGCCAGGTCCAGACCAACAACCAGACCAAGACCATGGTGGGCACGCTCACCAACTGGATCGCCGAGCAGCCCGAGGACGTCTCCGAGCTCAAGGCCTCCCGCCGCCTGCACCTGCACTTCCTGCACAGCCCGGTGGAGATTTACGACGACGCCGAGACCCCCGGCCGCGTTGCCGGCATGAAGTTCGAGCGCACCGAGCTGGACGGCACGGGCAACGCCCGCGGCACCGGCGAGTACATCGACTACCCGGTGCAGGCCGTGTACCGCGCCATCGGCTACTTTGGTTCGGCCCTGCCGGAGATCGAGTTCGACCACAAGAAGGGCGTCATCCCGAACGACGGCGGCCGTGTCCTGGACGCGTCCGGCGAGCATGTGCCGGGCATCTACGCCACCGGCTGGATCAAGCGCGGCCCCGTCGGCCTCATCGGCCACACCAAGGGCGACGCCCTCGAAACCGTGACGTACCTGCTGGAAGACCGCGAAAACCTCCCGGTTGCCGAGGCACCCGAGGCCAGCGCCGTCGTCGACCTGCTGGAAAGCCGCGGCGTGGAGTACACCAGCTGGGAAGGCTGGCTGGCCCTGGACGCGCACGAGCTCGCCCTGGGCGCCGACGCCACCGCGGCCGGCGGCTCGCACGGTGTTGAGGTCAAGCGTGAGCGCATCAAGGTTGTGCCGCGTGAGGAGATGGTGTCCATCTCCCGCGACGGAGTAGCCGCCAGCGTCTAGTTTCCGCCGCAGTGCGGGGCCACACTACGCCTGATCCGTTGGATCACCGGGCGCGGAGTGGCCCCGCCTGCGTTTAACCTGCAGGTTCCGGCTAGTCGCCCGCGCCGCCCGCGGCCATGAGTTCGAGCCGCTTCAGCGTTTCACGGTTGCGGACGGAGATGAGCGCGTCCCTGAGGACTTTGGGAACCGCCAGGCCGGGGCCGCGGACGGCGTCTTCGCCGATCGTGACCCGGCACTGCGTGCCCAGGTCCTCGAGCGTGATCACCACCTTGGCCTCGCCCATGGGCCAGCCGCGGGCGGTCAGTTCCAGCGATTTGCCCGGCTCAACGGCAGCGACCCTGGTGCTGTCATCGATCAGCAGCGGCCACGCGCCCACGGAATGATAGAGCCGTGAGCCGAGCTCGGGCCACCTGGCGTCCACCGCGCGGATCCTCGAGGCCCCGACAACCCAGCCGGAGTAGAGCCAGCCATCCGCGATCACCTTCCAGACGTCGGCTGCCGGGGAGTTGTAGACCTGGGTTATCGTGACCATCGGTTTCCTCTCGTGCGGGGCTGGATGCTGAGGCGTGGAGTTCTGGTCAGCCCGCCGCCGCCCGGACCGGCGTGTTGTCAGAAGCCGGGGTGTGAGAACCCGGGGCCGGAACACGCCGGCCGTCAGACTCTGCACTCCGGGAAGGCCCGGCGCCGGGCCGCGTGCCGTGCGGTATGAATTTTCCCGGAGGCGCCGCGCCCAGGCATAGGTCCCGGCACCCTGCACCGGGTGTTGGAGCGGGTCGAAGCGGTCGGGGGTGTCATCCTGGTCCGGATCCGACCTTAGCCTCAGCGTTCCGGCGTGGACCCAAGGGCCGGCGGGCGTGGCGTAGGACAGGGCGAGCACCCAGTAACCTTCGGCCAGGGCGGCCCTGAAGTCGCCGCCGGTTTCGGCCCGGCCGGTGGCGCGCGGCGGCAGCGAAAGCGTCCTCAACCCCAGCAGCACCGGCCCGTCCGCGCCCCGGTACGGCATCAGCGTGGTGAACCGGGCGGTGCCGACATCCAGCCTGGGAAGCAACAGGAAACGCGCCGGAAATCCCCAGCCGGTGGTCGCGAAAAGGAGGTCCGCCGGGCCGGAGGCATCGGAGGCGGCCGCCACCGTGTCGGTGCGGCCGCCAATGCGCAGGGCGAGCCCCAGGATGTCGGGGAGGGCATCCGGGAGCCCTACCGAGCGGGAGAACCGGGCCTGCACCTGATCGGTACCGGGAGCGTCGAGCCAGCTGATCCCGCTCCGCCCTCCGGGCAAGCCGCCCTGCAGGCCATGCCGGGTCAGCTCACCAACGAGGCTGATGCCCCGCGGGTGAATCGGCCGGACCGGGCGGATGGTCTTGATGGTTTTGAAGATGGCGGCGAAACCCCGGCCGGCCAGTCCGGTTGCCCGGCCTGCCAGCCCCGTGGCTTCAGGCGATTCCTGCGTCATAAGCCCTCCTCGTCACATCCTGCCAAACTTTGACCTGACCAAGGCGAAAACGCCATAGCAAACAAAGCCGGCGCCGATCGCGAGCAGCAGATAGGGTCCATAGGGGTGGTCCCGCAAGGCTTTGAGGCCGCCGTCCAGGCCGGTGGATTCTTCCGGGCTATGCTTGGCGGCGGCGATGACGAAGAGCAGGCCGGTAAGGATCAGCGCGATTCCCTTGGCCACGTGGCCGGTTATGCCCAGGGAATCAATGAGCTTCCCCCTCCGCGTACCCTCAAAATGGAAGAGCTCCTCCTTAAACCCCCGCCGGACGCCTTTCACGATGAAGTAGACACCGACGCCCACGATCGTGAGGCCGAGCGCACTCAGAACCACCGTGCCGAACGGCGTGGCCAGGAGTGCGGCGCTGATGTCCTTGGTTGACTCGCCCGAATCGCTGCGCAGGCCCACCGCAAAGCCGCCGAAGCTCAGGCCGACGCTGCCATAGGCGATGGCCAAGAAGCCAGAAGAAAAGTGTTTGCCGATTCTCTCCTTTGTCGGCAAATGGCGGGCACGCAGCGTCGCCTCACTCAACTGCCAGAGCGCGAGGCCAAGGCAGGCGATCATGCCCGCCCACATCAGGATGGGTCCCCATGGATTGGCAGCCAGCTGCTCGATTGCCCCGGTCGCCTCGGCCTGGCCAGGCCCGCCCAGTGCGAGCGCGATGGCGATGGCGCCGACCACGATGTGGAGCAGCGCAATCACGGCAAACCCCGACCGCGCGACGACGTCCAGCGCCTTGATGTTCGACGCCGCCTCCGCGGCGTCGGCCGCTTCGCCTATCGGGCTCGCCTTGTCCGTCATGGCTTCGTCAGCCGTTCATGGGTCCTTCGGCGTGGACCCTGTCGGCTCCTTCGCCCGTGAGTTTCACCGTGCAGCGGACCACGAGCGTGTCGGGTGCAGTATCGAGCTCCACCAGTGTGTCGCCGGCCCTGAGTATGGCGAACCCCTCCGATCCTGGCTCGACGCCGAAGCCCCTGGACGCTGCGGCCTGCCGGGCATTTTCCAGCGCTTCGCGCCGGAGCTGGTCCACATAGCTCTGGTCGTCCTCGCGGGCGGAGTCGCCAAAGGCCCACCCGAACAAGGTTCCTGTTGCTTCCATGGCGATGATTTTACGCTCAAGGACTGCGCTGTTACGGGCTTCCGTAACATTAGTAAGTGTGCTTACCATATGCGCACCATGACTTTGGTGTGGCTGCTGCCGGCGGGCAACCCCGACGGCGGCGTGGACGCCATCGTTCCCGATCCGACCCCTACGTTAGGAAGCACATCATGGCAGGAAATCTACTGGCACGCTCCATTCACGACCTGACGGCGGCTGCCTGGTTCGGCGGTGCGCTGATGGGGGCCATCGGCCTGAACGGAGCCGCCGCAGAAGCGAAAGACCCCGCGGAACGCACCAGGCTCTCAAGCCTGGGGTGGATGAGGTGGGCGCCCATCCAGACGGCGGCCTTCGCCACACACCTCGTGGCTGACCTGGCCATCGCCTGGGAGAACAGGGAGCGGATCGCCAAGCAGGACGGCGTGGGTGCCGACACCCTCTACAAAACAGCCGCAACCCTGGCGGGCGCCGCCGTGACGCTGTATGCCGGGATTCTGGGCAAGAAGGTCGAGAAACTGGCGGACGAGGGTGCGGAAGGCGCCACGGAGCCGCGACCCGGCGCATCGGACAAGCTGCAGGCCGCGCAGAAGCAGCTAAAGGCGCTGCAGTGGGCCATCCCGGCATTTGCGGCCTGGGTCATCGTGCTCGGAGCCAAGCACGGCGAGATGCAGAGGCCCAAGAATGTCTTCATGGGCCTCCGCGACCGCTGACGCCGGCGATTAGCCCCAGCAGTGGGCTGAGGAGGCAGACGACGGCGGCCGGGTCCGTATCACGGGACCCGGCCGCCGTCGTGCATCCGGAGTCGTGCGCACCAGAGTCGTGGGCCCAGAGTCGGGTACCGCTACACCGGTTGGCTGTTCGCCGGCGGAAGGTTGGGGTTCATCGGTTCGAGGTCGGGATCCTCGGCGCTCCAGACCTGGATCACGGACCAGATGACGGCCGCGAGCGGAACGGAGAGGACCGCGCCGATAATGCCGGCCAGGATGGTGCCGGCGGTAAGGGCCATGAGGATGACGAGGGCATGGAGCTGGAGGGATTTCCCCATGACGACCGGCTGCAGCAGGTCACCCTCCAGCTGATTCACGGCGATGACGACGGCAACGACGATCAGTGCCACAACCGGCCCGTTGGCTACCAGTGCCACGAGCGCGGCCAGGATGCCCGCCACGGTCGCCCCCACCAGCGGGACGAAGGCGCCCATGAAGACAATGATGGCCAACGGGATGGCCAGCGGCACCTGCAGGATCAGCAGTGCGGCGCCGATTGCCACTGTATCCACCAGCGCCACTACGGCCGTACCGCGGACGTAGCCGCCGAGAACCTCGAGGGTGCGGCGTCCAGCGCGGCGGAGTTTGGCTTCCCGCTGGCCGCTGAAGGGCCTGAGGAAAAAGTTCCAGATCTTCGCGCCGTCCTTCAGGAAGAAGAAGAGGATCACCACCATGAGGGTCGCGCCGGCAAGGAACTCGGTGACCACGGACAGGCCGGAAATTGCTCCGGACCGGACCTGGCTGCTGGTGGCGAACTGGATGATGCCTTCCCTGGCCTGGTTCAGCTGTTCACGGTCCAGCGGGAATGGTCCGGTGAGGAGGAACTTTTCCAGTTCATCGAGGCCGGAAGCCGCCTGCTGCACCAGATCGTTCCACTGGCTGCGGACTGACAGGACAATCACCGTGGTGACGCCGGCCAGCAGTGCCAGCAGTGCCACAAACGCTATGCCCGTTGCCGCGGCGCCGGGCAGGCCCCTGCGCCGGAGCATGTTCACGAACGGGCCGATGGCGGCCGCGAGGATCAGTGCGATCATGGTCGGGATGACCAGCAGCCTGATCTGCAGCAGAGCATACACGGACACGCCGGCGACTATGAGGATCAGCAGGATTTGCGCGGACCGGGTGGCCACCCGGCCCAGGCTGTCGGTCCACAGTTCGCGGGGCTGCTTTGTTGCGGCAGGGGTCTTGTTGGCCGGCCGGGCTGCGTCCTTGCCGGCGTGATTATGGTCGCGAGGTAATTCTTGCTCGGACAGTTGTGCTGTGCGGGCCATGGGAACTCCTAGTACTCAGCGGGCAGTGGACAGCGTCTGGCTCCCCAATCAGATAGTAAGCCTACTGATGTAAAGGGTGGCGGTGAAACCCGCACCCGCTGGGCAGAAGTACCCGCGGGAACGTCAGAATTCCGCGTTGACGAAGCCGATCACGATGGCCGCCCACCAGCACGTCTGTGAGATGCCCAGGCACAGCAGCATGTGGATGCGCTGGCCCACGGGCAAAGCCGCAAAGGTCGTCGTGGGCGGCATGACTACGAGGCGCCGCATCAGCGGAATCAGCATGATGCCGTTCAGCATCAGCACCAGCACGGCCGCCAGCTTCACCAGCGTCCAGGGGTTGCTGAGATCGGGGCTCAGCAAGGCGCCGGTGAGCAGGAGGATGGCGGTGCCCGACCAGATCAGGGGGCCGGCGGCGCCGTCGAGGCGGATCGTCTCGGCAAGTTCGCGCCTGCCGATCAGCCACAGGAAACCGTGCCAGTCCACCAGCAGGATGGCGCCGAACGCCAGCACCATGGCGAGGATGTGGACGGCGAGGCTCAGGACGCGGGGCGGTCCCTCGACCGCGACGGACAACCCCGCGGCCACGGCGAGCAACACAAGATCCCGCGGGAACCCCACAAGTCGTCCCGCCGTCTGGTCGGGATTCTCTGCGTCACCGCCGCGGCGGCGTGGGGGGGGGGGGGGTAACAGCCGCTGTTACTCCCTTAGCCATTCGGCGCAGGAGTTAAGGTTGCGGTTGACGCTCGCCACCGCCGCCTCAACATCGTGTGCCTCAATCGCATCGACGAGTGTTTCGTGGCCCTCGCGCGGCACTCCCTGGAATCCGGGTCGCCCGTGCTGCTTCAGCAGGTCGTCATGGAAGACTTCGCCGAAGCTGGTGTATAACTCGTGCAGCAGCGGGTTTGCGGAGGCCTGTGCCACGCGCACGTGGAAGCCCCAGTCGGCACGTGCCCAGGCTGCATAGTCCGCCGTGTTCCAGGAGGCTTCGCGTTCGGCGAGCAGCGCGCGCAGGGCGGCGACGTCGTCGGCCGTTGCGTTGCGGGCGGCGAGGCGGGCCGCCTGGGTGTCCAGCCCGACCCTGACTTCGAGAATGTGCTCCCCGGTGTGGTCCTGGTACATTCGGCGGGCAGCGCCGGAGATCTCACTTGTGGCGCGGACGTACGTGCCGTCACCGCGGCGGACCTCCAGCATGCCGCTGTGGGCCAGGGCCTTAATCGCCTCGCGGAGCGTTCCGCGTGACACGCCCAGGCCGGCCATCAGCTCTGTCTCGGAGGGGATCCGCTGCTGCAGCGGCCACTCGCCGGAGTGGACCATTGCGCGGAGTTTGGCGGTGATTTCGTCGGCCAGCGGCTGGCGGTGCGAGGTGCTTAGCGTCATGGCGTCCTAGCCTTTCATCTTGGCGGTGCTTTTGGCAGTGTTCTTGGCAGTGTTCTTGGCAGTGAGGTGGTGGGCCACAACTATCTGCGCAACGGCGATGGCCAGCAGCAACGCCAGCGGCAGCGTCCAGCCTCCGGTCGCACTGTGCAGCAGGCCCATTCCGAACGGACCCACTGTGGCCAGGAGATAGCCGGTGGACTGCGCGAGAGTGGAGAGCGCGGTGGTCTCGGCGGTGTCCTGGCCGCTGCGGCTGATCATCACCATAACCAGCGGAAAGATGCCAAGCCCAAATCCGAGCAGCACAGCCGGGACGGCCGCGAGGGATAGCGGCAGGATCAGGAGCGCGGCGATCCCGATGAGCATCGTGAGACTGACCAGGTAAAAGGCCGGCCGCAGCATGCGTGGCCTGGAGCCGATGGCGATCAGCACCATGCCCGCCGGAACCGAAACCAGCTGCATGAGCCCGAACATGAGGCCGCTGTCCGCGGCACTGAGCCCCATGGTGGTGAGCATGTACGGGAACCAGCTCAGGAGCGCGTAGGCGAGCAGGGCCTGCAGTGTGAAAATTGCCGTCAGCAGGGCCCCTTTGCGGGTCCGCAGCAGCGGCCACGGCGAGACGGGCCCTGACGTCGCGCGAACGCTGTGGCGGTGGGCGTACAGCGCTACCGGAAGGAACCCCAGGAAGGCGGTCACGGCGAGAATGCCGATCGCGCCGACGCCCGCGGACGGCGAGCCAAGCAGCTGGGCCAAGGGCACCACTGCCACGGCGGTGACGGTGGCCCCGGTGGTCATGGTCACGGTGTAGAGACCGGTCATGAGGGAGGTGCGGTGAGCGAAGTGCTCGCGAATGAATGACGGCATGGCCACGTTGCAGACCGCCAGGCCGGACATCCCCAGCACCGTTCCGGCCAGCAGCATGCCGGTCGAGGGGATGCCGCGGAGCATCAGTCCGCCGGCCAGCATCGCGAGGCTCAGAAGGATGGACTTCTCGACGCCCAGCCGCCCCGTGAGCCACGACGTCGCCGCCCCCGCCACCGCGAAACACAGCGTGGGAATGGACGGGATCACCGACGCCACCAGCGGGCCGTAGCCCAGCACCAGCTGAAGATCGTGGAGGAGCGCAGACGCACCAGTGATGCCCGCCCGGAGGTTCAGTCCAATCAGCACCAGCGCAATAACGCTGGTGACGACGGCGGCGCGCGCCTTGGGCGCGCGGGCAGCGGTCGCGCCGGGAGCTGAAGAAACGGAAGTCATTCCTTAAGGTTAGACGTTAGACGTTTGATGTCTAGGGTTTTGTGGCAAAGCTCTCGCGGCCCCCGGGCCGGAAGCATAGACTCGGGCACAGGAACAGGTGGCGTCTGGGGCCGCCAAACCGAAAGGATGGCGTACGTGCCATGACTCCTGAGGGCGTTGAAACCGAGAAGAAATACGATGTCGATCCCGGCACCGCGCTGCCGGCACTGCAGGATATACCCGGAGTGGGGCGCGCGGGCGAGCCGTACGATGCCGACCTCGAGGCGGTCTATTTCGACACCGACGACCTCGCCCTGGCCTCGCGCCGGATCACCCTTCGGCGCCGCACCGGGGGAGCCGACGCCGGCTGGCACCTCAAGCTGCCAGCGGAACCCGGCGCGGCGGCCACCGCGGAGAAAGTACCCCGTGAGCGGCGGGAGATTCATGCGCCGCTGGGACAGGCCGCCGTCGTCCCCGGGGACCTGCTGGCGCACCTGCACGTCTACCTTCGCGGCGCCGAGCCGGCGCCCGTCGCCCGGCTGAAGACCAGGCGTACCACCCATGCCCTCTACGGGCACGACGGCGTGCACCTGGCCGACTTTGCCGACGACAGGGTGGAGGCCGAACCCCTGGGCGGTGCGGGCCTGGACGGCGGGGGCCAGAAACAGGAATGGCGCGAGTGGGAACTCGAACTCGTCCACGGGGACGCGGAGCTGTTCCCTGCCGCCGCTGCCGCCTTTGACGAGGCGGGGGCGAAGCCGGCAGCCCACGAGTCCAAGCTGGCGCGGGTACTGGGGGAGGCCTGGCCGCGCGGGGAAGCAGCGCCGGACACCGCTGCCGATGAAACCCGGGCGGACGGTGCCGGAAACGGCGGCGGGAAGCCGGCCGGTAAGAAGGCGCCGGCATCCGGCGTCGTCACCGCCTATCTTGGCGAGCAGATCGGGGAGCTGCTGGCGATCGATCCTGCGGTGCGGCTGGAAGAGCCCGATGCCGTTCACCAAATGCGCTCCGCCGCACGACGGATGCGCTCCGCCCTGGCGGTGTACCGCAAGCTCTTCGGAACCGCCGCGGTCCGGAGGCTCCGCGATGAACTGCAGTGGCTTGGCCGGATCCTCGGATCACCGCGTGACGCTGAAGTGATGCGCGAGCGGCTGCGCACCCACGTTGCCGAGCTGCCGCCGGAGCAGGCCCGCGCCGTCAACCACAGGCTGGACCGCGAACTGGGCGACCGGTTCGACGCGGGCTACCGGAAGGTGCAGGAAGTGCTCATGGCGGACCGCTACTTCCGGCTGCTGGATGACCTTGAGGACTTCCGGGACAACCCCCCGGTCAGCCCGGCTGCGGCTGCCCCTGCCGGAACCGTGACCCGCAAACGGGTGAAGAAGACGGTCCGGCGGCTGCGCCGCTCGCATAAGGCGGCGCTGCGCGAGAAGAAGGGCCCGGAGCATGAGACCGCGCTGCATCAGGTGCGCAAGGACGCCAAGCGCCTCCGGCACGCCGCGGAATCCGCCGTGCCGGTCCACGGGAAGCGGGCAACCAAACTGGCGAAGGCCGCCCGCCGGCAGCAGAAGATCCTGGGCGACCACCACGACAGCGTGGTCGCACGGACGCTCCTGGACAAGATGGCGCGCGGTCCGGAGCTGCCGGAGCACGTGACGGCCGCCTACGGCTCCCTGCTCGAAACGGAAGCCAGGATCACCGCCCGCAGCGAAGCCAAGTACCGCAAGTCCCGGCGGAAGGCACGCAAGCTCCTGAAGCGCGGAGTCAGCTAGCCGTTTTCCGGCCTCCATCGGTGGTGTGGTCCACGCGCTGAACTACGCCTGGTGCCGCGATCCGAGCCGCGCGACCGCGAGGGCAAGCCACAGCTGGACACGGTCGGCGGTGATGGAGGGGTCGTAGCCGGTGAGTTCGGTGATCTGGGCCAGGCGGTAGCGGACCGTGTTCCGGTGCAGGGTGAGGGCTTCGGCGACTGCGGCCACCGAGCCGTTGTTGTTCAGGTAGCTCTCCAGCGTGGTCATCAGCTCAGCCCCGTGGGCGGCATCGAAGGTGCGCAGCGGATTCAGCGATTCATGGGCCATGTCCGCAAGCGGCACGTCCTCGCTCGCCAGCAGCAGCGACGTCAGGCTGAGCCGCTCCGGCTCGTTGACCGGCAGTCCGTGGCTCGCAGCGTCGCGCGCCTCGAAGTAGCTCCAGCGCAGGCCGTTTGGCTTCGTGTAGGCGCCGCCGATGCCGATCGTGGCATGGATTCCCGCCTCGGCGAGATGGTCGCTCAGGCTCCGGGCCAGCGCTGTGGCGCCGCGGCCGTCGTCGGTGATTACCGTGATCAGGTCCTTGCCGACGACGGCGGTCACCGCCTTCTCGAGGGCCCGCGGCAGCGATGAGGTCACCAGCTGCTTGTGGTGCGCGTCGGAACTGGCCAGGAGCACGACGTTCTTGCGGGTGCTGTTGATGCCGGTCCCCGCCAGGCGGCGCGTGGCTTCGCTGGGGTCGAGGGTTCCGTGGATCACGTCCTCCAGAACCTGCCCGCACAGGGCCCGCTCGGCCTGGCGCTGCTTGACCATGTTGTTGAGTTCCACGCTGATGAGGTTCTGCGCATAGCCGACGATGCCGGAGTCCTCGAACGGCTGCCTCACCCACAGCGTGCAGGCGTCGCGGCGGCCGGTGGGGATCGGGTACGAGGACCAGGAGTTGGCCTCCGGCGGTACGGAACCGCTGTTGTACAGCTCGGCTGTGAACTGGGTCAGGACGATGTCCGTGCGCAGCATGCCGCCGAGGTGCTTGAGCAGTTCGGCCAGCCCGCCGCCCGTGAGCAGCGCGCGGGCAAGGATCTGGTGGCCGGCGATGAGGCGCTCCAGCTTGGAATAGTGGTCCGCGGACTGCGCATCCGCCACGAGCTTGCTGATCGCAATGAACGGCGTGCCGTACGGCACTTCCACCACCGGCAGCCCCCAGCGATTCGCCTCTGCAACCAAAGCCGGCGGAACGGCGTCGTGCGTCAGCCCCACGCCGAAACCAATCCCCACAGCACCGGCGCGCTGGACCTGGCGGACAAAGCGGCGCTGTTCCGGAGCGGTGCGCATCCGCAATCCCGTGGTCAGCACCAGTTCGCCGCCGTTGAGGAAGCGCTGCGGGTCCTCGAGTTCCGTGACCGCGACCCAGCGGATGTCCTGGTGCGAGGTGGTCTCCGCGAGGCCGGATTTCTTAAGTCCCAGAGACTGCACGGCAAGGAGGGCCGCGAGGGAGATTGCCATGAAATCAAGGGTAGCCGGTGGCTGGCCGATCGCACTAAAGCTCCCGCGCAAAGGTGTGCAGGTGGCTATTCCCCGGGCCGGCGGGCTGGAATAGGCTCAAAGCAGCTTCATCACACCATTCAGGACGAAAGAGGTTGTACACCGTGGTTCAAACCTTGCAGAACTTCATCAACGGCGAGTTCGTTGCACCCGCCGGCACCGGACTTCTTGACATCGTGAATCCGGTGACCGGTGACGTCGTGGCCAAGTCGCCCATCTCCGATGCGGCAGACGTCGACGCCGCCATGGCGGCCGCCAAGGACGCCTTCAAGACCTGGAAGCACACCACGCCGGGCCAGCGCCAGCTCATGCTCCTCAAGCTCGCGGACGCCGTCGAGGCGAACAGCGACGAACTCGTGGAGGCACAGCACCGCAACACCGGGCAGGTGCGCTCGCTGATCGCCTCGGAGGAAGTGGCCGCCGGCGCTGACCAGCTGCGCTTCTTCGCCGGCGCTGCCCGCATCCTCGAAGGCAAGTCAGCCGGCGAATACTTTGAGGGCCACACGTCCTTCGTCCGCCGCGAACCCATCGGCGTCGTGGCGCAGGTGGCGCCGTGGAACTACCCGTTCCTGATGGCCATCTGGAAGATCGGCCCCGCGCTCGCCGCCGGCAACACCGTGGTGCTCAAGCCCTCGGACACCACGCCGGAGTCCACCCTGGTGCTGGCGAAGCTGGCCAAGGATATCTTCCCGGCAGGCGTCCTCAACGTCATCCTTGGCACCGGCGAAACCGGTGCCATGATGGTGGAGCACAAGGTGCCCGGTCTCGTCTCCATCACCGGCTCCGTCCGCGCCGGCATCGCCGTTGCCTCCGGTGCAGCCAAGGGCCTCAAGCGCGCCCACCTGGAGCTCGGCGGCAAGGCTCCGGCCATCGTCTTCAAGGACGCGGACATCAAGAAGAGCGCCGCCGCGATCGCCGAATTCGCGTTCTTCAACGCCGGCCAGGACTGCACCGCCATCACCCGGGTGCTGGCCCAGGACTCCGTTCACGACGACCTTGTCGCTGCCATGGTGGAACACACCAAGACGCTGCATACCGGCTCCCAGAACGACGAGGACAACTACTTCGGTCCGCTGAACAACGTCAACCACTTCAACGCCGTGTCTTCCGTCGTTGAGCACCTGCCGGCCAACTGCCGGATCGAAACCGGCGGCCACCGCGCCGGGGACAAGGGCTACTTCTTCGAGCCCACGATCGTTACCGGGGCAAAGCAGACCGATGACATCGTGCAGAAGGAAACCTTCGGCCCGGTCATCACCGTGCAGAAGTTCAGCACGGAACAGGAAGCCGTGGAGATGGCCAACGACGTCGACTACGCCCTGGCGTCCAGCGTCTGGACCTCCGACCACGGCACCGCCATGCGGCTCAGCCGTGATCTTGACTTCGGTGCGGTCTGGATCAACACCCACATCCTGCTCACCGCCGAAATGCCCCACGGCGGGTTCAAACAGTCCGGCTACGGCAAGGACCTCTCCATGTACGGCGTCGAGGACTACACGCGCATCAAGCACGTGATGTCTGCGCTCGATTCCTAATTCCCCGATTACCAGGCACCGAAAGGGCTTCCCCATGACCACCACTGCCAACGATGTCATCTACCGCCTCGAGCAGAAGCGCCGCGTCCAGGCTGACTTCCCGGGCCCCAAGTCCCTCGCGCTGGCCGAGCGCCGCAAGGCCGTCGTCGCCGCGGGCGTCGCCTCCGGCGTTCCCGTCTATGTTGCTGACGCCGACGGCGGCATCATCCACGACGTCGACGGCAACTCCTTCATCGACCTCGGCTCAGGCATCGCGGTGACCAGCGTCGGCGCGTCCGATCCCGCCGTCGTCGGGGCCGTGAAGGAAGCCGTGGAGCACTTCACCCACACCTGCTTCATGGTCACGCCCTACGAAGGCTATGTCGCCGTCGCCGAACAGCTGAACCGCCTCACCCCGGGCAGCCACGAGAAGCGCACCGTCCTCTTTAACTCCGGCGCCGAAGCCGTGGAAAACGCCGTCAAGGTGGCCCGCCTCGCCACCGGACGCGACGCCGTCGTCGCCTTTGACCACGCCTACCACGGCCGCACCAACCTGACCATGGCGCTGACCGCCAAGGCCATGCCGTACAAGACGAATTTCGGGCCTTTCGCGCCCGAGGTCTACCGCATGCCCATGAGCTACCCGTTCCGCGAGGAAAACCCCGCAATCACGGGTGCCGAGGCCGCCAAGCGCGCCATCACCATGATCGAAAAGCAGATCGGCGGCGAGTCCGTGGCCGCGATCATCATCGAACCGATCCAGGGCGAAGGCGGCTTCATCGTCCCGGCCGACGGCTTCCTCCCGGCACTGTCCGCCTGGGCGAAGGAAAAGGGCATCGTCTTCATCGCGGACGAGGTCCAGTCCGGCTTCTGCCGCACCGGCGAATGGTTCGCCGTGAACCACGAGGGCGTTGTTCCGGACATCATCACCATGGCCAAGGGCATCGCCGGCGGCATGCCGCTGTCCGCGATCACCGGCCGCGCCGACCTGCTCGACGCCGTCCACCCGGGCGGCCTGGGCGGCACCTACGGCGGCAACCCCGTGGCCTGCGCCGCGGCGATTGCGTCCATCGGCTCCATGGAGGAGCACAACCTCAACGGCCGCGCCAAGCACATCGAGGAACTCGCGGTTGGCCGCCTCCGTGAACTGGCAGCTGAGCTGTCTGAGCGTTCCGTGATCGGCGACATCCGCGGACGCGGTGCCATGCTGGCCATCGAACTGGTCCAGGCCGGGTCCAAGGAGCCCAACCCCGAGCTGACCAAGGCCGTGGCGGCTGCCTGCCTCAAGGAAGGCGTCATCATCCTGACCTGCGGCACCTACGGCAACGTCATCCGCCTGCTGCCGCCGCTGGTCATCAGCGACGAGCTGCTGCTGGACGGTCTCGAAGTGCTCGCCGCCGCCATCAAGGCCAAGGCGTAATCCACCCCTCCCGTCGAGCGCGAACGGGCACTTGAGCCCTCCCCCCGAGCGCGAACTGGCAGATAATGCCCCGATTCGCGTCTTTTGAGGGCATTACCTGCCTGTTCGCGCGGGAGTTTGCAAGGGCGTGCACGACGACGGCGGGCCGGGTACCTTCCGGGTACCCGGCCCGCCGTCGTATCCCGGGGGTAAAGTCATCCTCACCACTGCACGCCACACCGCAGGCCGGGGAGCGCCGGGGATCCGGCGCCGCCGGCGCCTGCCTCACCCGAAGAGGGGTTTTGCATGCGATACGTCGTCGGTTACACACCCACTGAGCGCGGCGCGGACGCCGTCGCGCTCGCCACGTCGCTGGCCCTGGCCCAGGGCGCACACCTGGACCTCGTCTATGTCATGAAGAAGGGTGCCCCCTATGTGGCGCTGAACCCGGAAGGCGGCCAGGTCAGCGCGGCGGAGCAGGAGGTGCTGGCGGCCGAACGGCAGGGGCTCGGCCTCATTCCGCAGGGCCTCCCCGCCACGTTCCACGTGCGGGAGGCCGATTCCTTTGCGGGCGGGCTGATCGAAGCGGCCGTGGAGTTAAAGGCCGGGCTCATCGTGGTGGGTGCCGCCAGCACCGGCCTGTTCAAGCGGTACACCGTGGGTACTGTGGCCAACGCCTTGCTGCACGCCTCGCCGGTTCCCGTCGCCCTCGCCCCCCGCGGATACCAGAGGACAGCCCCCATGACACGCCTGACCCTTGCCGTGGGCCGGCGTGCCGGGGCCGAGGCCGCGATTGAGACGGCGATTAACGCGGCCAAGAGGCGCGGGGTGCCGCTGCGGCTGGTGTCGCTCGTCGAACTGGATGCCGCCGGGGACGCCGGGGAGGCAATCAACGCCGCGCACATCCACGCGAACACCGTCCTGACCGCGGCCTCCGGGAAAGTGCCCGCGGGCCATGAGGTCAGCGTGGCCGTGGCACATGGCCGCACCATCGAGGAAGCGATCGACGGCCTGGAATGGCACGACGGCGAGATCCTCATCGTGGGTTCCTCGCGCCTGGCGGAGAAGAACCGCATATTCCTGGGCAGCACGGCCAACAAAGTTCTGCGGGCACTGCCGGTGCCCATGGTGGTTGTCCCGCGCGACTACGAGCAGGTCGACGCGGCGCTCTAACGACTCCACCAGACGACCCCCGCTCTGCCCGTTCGCGCTGGGAGGCGGGGGCTTACGTGTCCGTTCGCGCTTCCCGAAGGGAGAGCCTGCGGGCAGCGGAGTTCTTGCGGGCGGTAGCGAGCATGTCCACCGTGAGCACGAGCAGGGCCAGCCAGACGACACCGAAGCCGATCCACCGCTCGAGGGTCATGGCTTCCTGGAAGACCGCCAGGGCGACGATGAACTGCAGCACCGGCGCGAAGTACTGCAGCAGCCCGATGGTGGTCATCGGCAGCCTGCGGGCGGACGCACCGAAGAACATCAGTGGCACGGCGGTGATGATGCCGGATGCGGCGAGCAGCCAGAAGTGTCCCGCTCCGTGGCTGGCCAGCGTGGCACTCCCGCTGACGGCCAGGAAAATCATGGTGGCGGCGGCCAGCGGCGTCAGCACCACGGTCTCCACCGTGAGACCCGTGACGGCGCCCACCCTGGGACCCACACGCTTCTTGACGAACCCGTACAGGCCGAAACTGACGGCCAATGTGAGCGCGATCCACGGCAGCTTGCCGTAGGAATACGTGAGCACGGCGACAGCAATGAAACCGATTCCGACGGCGGCCCACTGCAGGGGGCGGAGTGTTTCCTTCAGCACGAAGACGCCGAGCAGGACGGAGACCAGCGGGTTGATGAAGTAGCCCAGTGAGGTCTCGACCGCCTGGCCGGTGGTCACGCCGTAGGTGTAGGTCAGCCAGTTCACGGCAATCAGGACGGCGGCGAGGGTGAGGGTGCCCAGCACGGAACGGTTCCGGAAGGCGGCGCCCAGCACACCCCACGCCCTCGTGACCGTGACCAGCAGTGCACAGAACAGCAGGGACCAGACCACCCGGTTGGCCACGATTTCGACGGCGCCCGCCGGCTGCAGTACGAAGAAGTACAGCGGGAGCAGCCCCCAGAGGCCGTATGCGCCGACGCCGAACAGGACCCCCGCCGTCGTGTCCTTGTCCACCGCCTTCAGCCCAGGAGTCTGCGCGCCGGAAGCGGTCATCGCCGGCGGTTCCGCAGCGGCCGGCGCGGCGGGAGGTACAGCGGAGGAGACGGATCCGTCAGGCGTAGGCACAAGACCAATAACACCATCTGGCGCTGCCGTATTCCGTCCAGCGGGGCCGTGGTTGAGTGCCGCACAAGAATAGTCAGTAGGCTTTCCATTATGAGGAAGTTTAGCGGGCAGGATGAGGCGCGATGAGGTTGCGCCGCAGCAACGCCTCCGGGCGCGGTTACCGCAGGGTGGCGGCGGGCAAGGGGTTCAGCTACCGGGACCTCGACGGGTCAACCCTGCCGCCCGGGCCCGTCCGGGACCGGCTGGAAAGCATCGGCATCCCGCCGGCCTGGACCGATGTGTGGATCTCGCCGTTTGAGAACGGCCACATCCAGGCCACCGGCCTGGACGCGATGGGGCGCCGGCAGTACATCTACCACCCGGAATGGCGCGAGCGAAAGGACCGGGTGAAGTACAACCGGGCGCTCCAGCTCGCGGAGTCGCTGCCCGCCGCCCGCCGGCTGGTCACCATGGATCTGAGGAGCGACGGCGTTACCCGCCGCCGTGTGCTTGCCGCCGCCTTTCGCATGCTTGACAGTGGATCCCTGCGCGTGGGCTCCGAACGGTACACGAACGAAAACGGCAGCCGCGGCCTGGCCACGCTCCTCTGCGCGCACGTGCAGGTCCGGAAAGGGCGTGTGCTGCTCAGCTTCCCGGCCAAGAGCGGCAAGAACTGGGAATCGGAGATTGCCGACGAGGACCTCGCCGCCCTGGTACGCGTGCTCAAGCGGCGCGGCGGCAACGCCCGCCTGTTGGCCTATAAGGACGGGAGGAACTGGCATCCGGTGACCAGCGCCGACATCAACGAATACGTCAAGGAGCGCACCGGATCCGACTTCACCGCAAAGGACTTCCGGACTCTGCACGGTTCCGTCGCAGCCGCCGTCAGCCTGGCCCGGAGCGGCCCGCAGAAGAAGGTTGCGGCGCGGAAGGGCGCCGTCAAAGCTGCCATGCAGGATGCCGCCGCCGTACTGGGGAACACGCCGTCGATCGCCCGGAAAAGCTACGTGGATCCGCGCATGCTGGATCACTTCGCGAGCGGCGAGACGATCGACCCCAAACGGCTGGACTCCGCAGAAGCGGAACTGCGGGCCCTGCTCTACCGCGAAGGCGACGTGGTGCCGCTGAAGAAGAGCGGCTGATGGCCCGTGGCGGGCGGCTGGCCCCGCTGCATCACGGGCCCGCTGTCGCTGACCCGCTGCGTCACGGTTCAGCGCAGGAACATGAGGACAATTAGAATTGAAAACTGCGCGCAGGATGACACGCGCAATTTCCCGTTCCAGAAGGGCTTCCGGTGTCCAACTCAGCTGAATCCACCTCCCAGAGGCCGCTCCGCGTCGCCATTGTCGGAGCCGGACCCGCCGGTGTCTACGCTGCGGACATCCTGACCAAATCCAACGAGGTGAAGGGCGGGGACCTGGAGGTCAGCATCGATCTTTTCGAGGCCTACCCTGCACCCTACGGCCTGATCCGTTACGGCGTTGCTCCGGATCATCCCCGCATCAAGGGCATCGTCAACGCCCTGCACAAGGTCCTGGACCGCGGCGACATCCGGTTCCTCGGCAACGTCACCTACGGCCGGGACCTCACCCTGCACGATTTCCGGGCCTTCTACGATGCCGTGATCTTCTCCACCGGTGCCATCAAGGACGCCGACCTGGACATCCCGGGCATCGATCTGGAGGGCTCCTTCGGCGCCGCGGACTTCGTGTCCTGGTATGACGGTCACCCCGACGTCCCGCGCGAGTGGCCGCTGGACGCCAAGGAAATCGCCGTGATCGGCAACGGCAACGTGGCTTTGGACGTGGCGCGGATGCTGGTCAAGCACGCCGATGAGCTCCTCGTCACCGAGATTCCGGACAACGTTTACCAGGGCCTGAAGAATTCGCCGGTCACCGATGTGCACGTGTTTGGCCGCCGCGGGCCGGCGCAGGTCAAGTTCACACCCCTGGAGCTCCGCGAACTCAGCCATGCCCGCGACGTGGACATTGTGCTGTACCCGGAGGACTTTGAGTTCGATGAGGCCTCGGACGAGGCCATCCGCACCAACAACCAGACCAAGACCATGGTGAACACCATGACCAACTGGCTGGTGGAAGAGCACGCCGAGGCTGAAGAGCCGTCCTCCCGCCGCCTGCACCTGCATTTCCTGCACAGCCCGGTGGAGATATATGGAAGCGACAGCGACGACGGCGGGTCCGGCAAGGTTGCCGGCATCAAGTTCGAGCGCATGCAGCTGGATGGCACCGGAAACGTTAAGGGCACGGGGGAGTTCATCGACTACCCGGTGCAGGCCGTCTACCGCGCCATCGGCTACCACGGCTCCCCGCTCGACGAACTGGAATACGACGCCAGGCGAGGGGTGATCCCCAACGAGGGCGGCCGCGTGCTCGACGCCGAGGGGAAGCCCGTCCCCGGCATCTACGCCACGGGCTGGATCAAGCGCGGGCCTGTCGGCCTGATCGGGCACACCAAGGGCGACGCCCTGGAAACCATCGGCTTCCTCCTCGAGGACCGGCTGACGCTGCCGCCCGCGGAAAACCCGGATCCGCAGGCGATCATCGACCTGCTCGAGGAACGCGGCATCGAATACACCACGTGGGAGGGCTGGAACCGGCTGAACGCGCACGAAGCAGCCCTCGGAGCGGCGTGGTCCGAATCAGAGGCGGCTGACGGCGTCGTGCGTGAACGCATCAAAGTAGTGCCGCGCGAGGAAATGATCGAGATTTCCCGCGCCTGACACTCCCGGTCCGGCTTGTTACAAAAAAACCTATAACGTGACGCCCGGGCCCGGGCCCCGCAAGACAGCGGACCGGCCCGGCTTTGCACGTTAATCCTGCGATTGGGAACCCCCAATACTGGGTGGCTCTTTCGAAGGGAGCCGTTTTCCTCGTATCTGAAGTACGTATTTACTCCAAGGTTTTTAGGAGTGGGGCAGAACACCATGTCAGTGTTCCATCCCTCCTAGCGGCAGGTGTGCCATGAAACTCTCAGCCTTGAAGTCAGACGGGGGCGCGGATCAAACCCGATCCGAAGCACCCACCGATCCACCAACAAATCGGCGTCTACGACGCAGCAAGCGAAACAAACGGCCGGTCTCCTTCCGGCTGATTGCGGCAGCAACCACCCTGGCGATGCCCGTGGCCATGGGACTGCCCGTGGTGGCAGCCAACGCGGTGCAGGGGCCAGTAGGGGCAGGGTTCAATGTCACCCCTTCAGACCTGTCGTTCATCCTGCAGCAGATCAAGATCGCCGAAAAGCACGTGGCCGACACAACGGCCGAGACAGGCCCCTGTGGCGCGCTGAAAAACCAGCTCGCCAGCCCGATGCTCTCCCTCGGACTGCGGACGGTGGACGGCAGCTGCAACCACCTCGAGCCCGGACAGGACAACTTCGGCGCGGCCGACCAGGTGTTCCCGCGTTTGGGTGCCGCAACCTTCAAGGACGCGGAAAACGCGGCCTTCGGTCCTCCCGTGGCCACCACGTACTCCCAAAAGAAGGGCAGCGTTTTCGACTCGCACCCACGCGTCATCAGCAACCTGGTCGTGGACCAGACGTCCACGAATCCGGCAGCTGTTTCCGCTGCCGGCAATCCCGTGCGTACCCAGGGCAATGAAGGCGTCACGCCCTGCACCACCGACCCGGATCCGCTGGCTGATCCGCCGGTTGCGGCTGACCCCGTGGACTGCGTTCCGTCCTATAGCACGCTCTTCATCCCCAACGTGACCACGGACGTGGGGCTGTCCCCGCCCTACAACTCCCTCTTCACTCTCTTCGGCCAGTTCTTCGACCACGGCATCGACCAGACGGTGAAGGGCGGCGGAAACGTCTATGTTCCCCTCAAGGCAGATGACCCGCTGATCGCCGGCGCCAACCACGTGTTCGACGACGATCCCGCGACTCCCGCAGTTGAGGGCGTGGACAATCCCGCAACACCGGACGTTGTTGAAGGTGACGACCTCCCCGTGCACCTGCGTTTCATGGCCCTGACCCGCGGCCTGAACCAGCCGGGTGAGGACGGCATCCTCGGTGACGACCCTGCCACAGCTGATGTGGACGAAAGTGCCGACGATGTCCAGGACGCACTCAACACCGACTCCCCGTGGGTGGACCAGAGCCAGACCTACACCTCCCACCCCTCGCACCAGGTGTTCCTCCGCGAGTACGTGACAGACGACGCCGGCCGCCCCGTAGCCACCGGCAAGCTGCTCGGCGGCCCCGCCGGACCGACCGCAGGAGGCATGGCCACCTGGGCAACCACCAAGGTGCAGGCCTTCGAGAAGCTCGGCATCCGGCTTGAGGACAAGGATGTCCTCAACGTCCCGATGATCAAGTCTGACCTGTACGGCAACTTCGTCCCCGGACCGGAACGCGGCCTTCCCGTGTTCATGACCGCCAGCGGCGAGGTTGAAGCCAACCCCGCTGACAACGGCGGAACGGGAACGCTGGTTCCTGCCGATGTGCACTACTTCCACACCCCGTTCCTGACGGACATCGCGCACAACGCGGACCCGTCAAAGAAGGACCATGACCACAACCCCGGGACTCCGCCCGTGGCTCCGACCAAGGACGCGGACACCACCGCCTCTGCCGATTTCGCCAGCCAGGCACCCGGCACCTACGACGATGAGATGCTCGATGCGCACTTCATCGCCGGTGACGGCCGCGTCAACGAGAACATCGGCCTGACCGCCATTCACCAGGTGTTCCACTCCGAGCACGACCGCCTGGTGGACGACATCAAGACCACGCTGGCCAAGCCGGAGAATGCCGCGCTGCTGGGCGACTACCAGGCTGTGGGCGACGCGACGTTCAACTACGGCGAGCGTCTCTTCCAAGCGGCCCGCTTCGTGACCGAGATGGAGTACCAGCACCTGGTCTTCGAAGAGTTCGCGCGCAAGATCCAGCCTCTGATCAACCCGTTCCAGCCGTTTGCCTTCACGCAGACGGAAATCAACCCGGCCATCAAGGCTGAATTCGCCCACGCCGTCTACCGGTTCGGCCACTCCATGCTGACCGAGACCATCTCGCGCCGGAACGAAGACAAGCCCGGCCCCGACGCCACGTACGGAACGTCCGATGACATCCGCGGCTCCGAAAACGACATCTCATTGCTCGAAGGATTCCTCAACCCGCCTGCTTACACTGACGGCGGAACCGAGGGTGAGCTGACGTCGGAACAGGCCGCGGGCAGCATCATCATGGGCATGTCCGACCAGGCCGGCAACGAACTGGACGAATTCGTCACGGACACGCTCCGGAACAACCTGCTGGGACTTCCCCTTGACCTTGCCGCGATCAACATGACGAGGGCCAGGTCTGAGGGCGTCCCGACGCTCAACGAATTCCGCAAGGACCTCCACGCTGAGACCAATGACGGCCAGCTCAAGCCCTACACGAACTGGATCGACTTCGGCGAGAACCTCAAGCACCCTGAGTCGCTGATCAACTTCGTGGCGGCCTACGGCAAGCACCCCACGATCCTCAAGGATGTTGGGCCGGACAAGGTACTGGACAACGACGATGACAAACCGGCTTCACTGAAGTCCCGCCGCGACGCTGCCCGTGCCATCGTCAACCCGGACACCCTCGCCGGCGATGTTCCTCCGGCGGACGCCGCGGCGTTCATGAACAGCGACGGCGATACCTGGTCAGACCAGAACGGACACTCCCGGACCGGCCTCGACGACGTCGAACTGTGGGTCGGTGGCCTCGCGGAACGCACCAACATGTTCGGTGGCCTGCTGGGCAGCACGTTCAACCACGTCTTCGAGCAGCAGCTCACGGAGCTGCAGAACGGCGACCGGTTCTACTACCTGGCCCGCACGCCCGGCATGAACCTGCGGGCACAGCTGGAAGGCAACTCGTTCGCCGAACTCATGATGCGCAACACCAACGCGCAGGCCCTGAAGGCAGATGCCTTTGCAACGGCCGACTGCAAGTTCGAGCTGAAGAACCTTGCCGGCACCCGTGACGGTTTCACCACATTCGGCAACACCGTCGCTGACGACACGGCCTCGGAGTGCAACGAAACCAAGGTTCTGATCCGCATGGCTGACGGCACCATCAAGTACCGGATGACCAACACCGTGGACCCCTCCGGCATCAACGGCCAGAGCGTCTTCAACGGAACCGCCAACCCTGACCGCGTCTACGGCGGCAACGACAACGACACGTTCTGGGGCGGCGAAGGCAACGACATCATCGAGGGCGGTGACGGGGCCGACGTCGCACTTGGCGGCGAAGGCAACGACATCATCACCGATATCGCCGGTGACGACGTCCACAAGGGTGGGCCGGGCAACGACGCCATCGATGCAGGCCCAGGCCTTGACATCATCATGGCCGGCGACGGCAAGGACTTCACCAACGGCGGAGCCAACTTCAACGAAACCTTCTCCGGTGAAGGCGATGACTTCGCGATCGCCGGCCAGGGCGAAGACGTGGTCTTCGGCGACGGCGGCAGTGACTGGATGGAGGGCGGCGACGAGCCCGATCTCCTGATTGGTGACTCCAGCAACCTGTTCTTCCTGGACGATTCGCAGAAGCCGGGCCACGACGTCCTGGCCGGCCAGGGCGGCGACGATGACTACGACATGGAAGGCGGCGACGACATCGGCCTCGCAGGCCCCGGGATCGAGAAGGTTGCCGGCGGCTCGGGCTATGACTGGGAGATCGGCATTGCCGATCCGCAGCCGCAGGATGCCGACCTGGATCTGCAGATCCTGCCGCTTGACATCCTCCAGACGGGTGTGCGCGACCGCTACAACGAAGTCGAAGCCCTCTCCGGAGGCCCCTTCGATGACAAACTCCGCGGTGACGATTTGATTCCAAGCGAGGTGGGTGGCGAAGGCTTTATCGGTTGTGACGTCCTTGACCAGAACGGCGTCGACCGGATTGCCGGACTCGGTGACCTGATTCAGACCCTGCCGACCCCGCTGGCGGACGTAGTCGCCGGTTCTGCTTCCAATGACTGCCCTATCCTGGAGGGTACCCACGTCTGGGGTGAAGGCAACATCCTCCTCGGCGGCGGCGGCAACGACATTATCGAAGGCCGTGGAGGCAACGACATCATCGACGGTGACCGTTACCTGAACGTCCGGCTCAGCGTCAAGAACGACTCCGGCGAAGTGATCGGCAGTGCCACGGGCATGACCACGCAGTACCTGAGGAACGAGGCCGATGCCCTGACCGGAGCAACTCTCCAGGCGGACGTGTTCGCCGGCAAGGTCGACCCGGGCAACATCGAGGTGGTGCGGGAAATCCTCTCCACCGGCGGTGGCACCGACAAGGCAGTGTTCTCCGACATCGAGGCGAACTACACCGTCGACGTCAACGAAGAGACCGGGGTGACCACGGTGACCCACAACAACGGCGGCCCCGATGGAACGGACACCCTCCGGAACATCGAAACGCTGATCTTCGCCGACTCGATCGCGCCCAGCGCACCGACCGGAGTGACCGCAGTGACCGGGAACGCTTCGGCCACCGTGAACTTCGAGGCTGCTGTGGCCGGCGGGATCACGGACGAGTTCTCCATCAGGGTTGTCAATGTGGCTACCGGGGAGCAGGTGGGTGAACTTCGCACAGCACCAGGCGATGCCACCAGCCTGGTTGTTACCGGTCTGACCAACGGAGTCCAGGTTCGCTTCGAGGTCACGGCGACGAACATCCACGGTTCCAGCACGGCTGCAGTATCCAACGCGGTCACTCCGGTCGTACCGGTGCTGGTGACTGCAGTCCCGAGCATTACGGGAGCCTCTGTAGTCGGAGGCCTGCTGAGGGCCAACACCGGAGTCTGGGGACCGGCGCCGGTCACGTTCAGCTACCAGTGGTTCGCGGACGGCACTGCCATCGGCGGAGCCACGGCGGCCACATACACCCTGAGGGCCGGCGATGCAGGCAAGGCAATCACCGTCACGGTCACCGGGTCGAAGGACGGGTACGCCACGGCATCCCAGACCTCGGCGGCGGTAACGGCAGCCAACGTTGTGGGCATCCTGACCGCGTTGCGTGACTTCAACGGTGACGGAAACGCGGACCTGCTGGCCAGGGACTCGAGCGGAGTGCTCTGGACGTACATGGGCAATGCATCGGGCGCATTCCCGACGAGGGTCCGGGTTGGCGGCGGCTGGAACGTCATGAATGCCATCAGCGCCTCCGGTGACGTGAACGGTGACGGCAGGGCTGACCTGCTGGCCAGGGATTCGGGCGGTGTGCTGTGGTCCTACCTGGGCAACGGCTCCGGAACGTTCCCGAACCGGATCCGGGTCGGCGGCGGCTGGAATGTCATGAATGCCATCAGCGCCTCCGGTGACGTGAACGGTGACGGCAGGGCGGACCTGATCGCCAGGGACAGGAGCGGTGTGCTGTGGTCCTACCTGGGCAACGGTGCCGGAATCTTCCCGAACCGGATCCGCGTGGGCGGCGGCTGGGGCGGCATGAATGCCATCAGTTCCTCCCGCGACCTGAACGGTGACGGCAGGGCTGACCTGCTGGCCAGGGACACGAGCGGCGTGCTGTGGTCCTATCTGGGCAGCGGTGCCGGAACCTTCCCGAACCGGATCCGCGCAGGCGCCGGATGGAACACCATGACGGCCATCAGCGGTGCCGGTGACCTTAACGGTGACGGCATGGCTGACCTGGTCGCCAGGGACTCGGGCGGCACGCTCTGGACCTATCTGGGCAACGGTGCCGGACTCTTCCCGACGAGGGTCTCGGCCGGCACGGGCTGGAACATCATGAACGCCATCAGCTAGTCCGTTTCCCAGCTGCCTCCCGGACCCGGAAGGGCCCGGGAGGCTGCTCCACCCCAGTGTCAGCCTTCAGTGCTGATACTGGCCCAAACCACCACGTCCGGACCTTCCACTACACCGCGCAGCCGCAGCGCGGGGGAGGTCCGGGCGTGGTTTTGTGCCGTCGAACACCATCCCGGTCTCAGTATTTGGGACAAATGCAGCCGTCCATTGGCTGGACTCTAGTATTGCTAGGTCTGTTTCCAACCCCGATCAGGATTGTGGACTTCCTATGAATCTTTTCCGGACCAAATCCATCGAGCAGTCAATGGCTGACGCCGATGAGCCCGGACGCCAGCTGAAGCGTTCATTGAGCACGTGGGACCTCATGATCATGGGCGTCGCCGTAGCAGTGGGCGCGGGCATCTTCTCCGTGGGTGCCAAGGCCGCAGCCAACTTCGCCGGCCCCGCGGTCACTGTCTCCTTTGCGGTGGCTGCCATCACCTGCGCCCTGGCGATCATGTGCTACGCCGAGTTCGCCACCGCCATCCCCGTGGCCGGCTCCGCCTACGTATTCACGTACGCCACCATGGGCGAAGTTCTTGCCTGGGTCATCGGCTGGAACCTGATCCTTGAGCTGTTCACCGCTGCTGCCGTGATTGCCAAATACTGGGGCATCTACCTCAGCAAGGTCTTCGCGCTCATGGGCGTGGAGATCCCGCCCGCTGTCTCGCTCGGCGGCGTGGACCTGTACTGGGGCGCGTTCCTCATCGTCGCCGTCTTCACCGTACTGCTGGTGCTGGGAACGAAACTGTCCGCCCGGGTGGGCAACATCTTCACGCTGATCAAGATCGGCGTCGTCATCTTCGTGATCGTTGTGGGCTTCAGCTACGTCAAATTCTCCAACTACGCCCCGTTCGTTCCGGCCTCTGAGCCCACTGCGGGCACCGGGGCAGCGGATGTCATGAAGCAGTCCTTCTTCGGCTTCCTCACCGGTGCCGCCCCCGCCCAGTACGGAACGCTGGGCATCTTCGCCGGCGCAGCACTGGTGTTCTTCGCGTTCATCGGCTTTGACGTCGTGGCGACCTCCGCGGAAGAGGTCAAGAACCCGCAAAAGACCCTGCCGCGCGGCATCTTCGGCGGCCTTGCCCTCGTCACGCTGCTGTACATCCTGGTGTCCCTCGCCCTCACGGGAATGGTCTCCTACAAGCAGCTGGCCGAGGTCGAGAACCCGACGCTCACCACCGCCTTCGAGGCCGTCGGGAACACCGATGCCGCCAAGATCATCGCGTTCGGCTCCCTGGTGGGCCTGACCACGGTGATCATGGTGCTGCTGATGGGCCTCTCCCGCGTGGTCCTGGCCATGAGCCGCGACGGGCTGCTGCCGCGGTCCCTGTCCAAGACCAGCGAGAAGCGTTCGACGCCGGCACGGCTCCAGATCATCTGCGGCGCCGCGGTGGCCCTCGTGGCAGGCCTGACGAACGTTGATCTGCTCGAGGAAATGATCAACATCGGCACGCTCTCCGCATTCGTGATGGTCAGCCTGGGGATCCTGGTGCTGCGCAAGAAGCGGCCGGACCTCAAGCCTGCGTTCCGTGTGCCGTTCGGCAAAGTCCTGCCGATCCTGTCTGCGGTACTGTGCCTGTACCTCATGACCAACCTGGCCGTGGAGACGTGGATCTTCTTCGCCATCTGGCTCGCGGTGGGCCTGGGCATTTACTTTGCCTACGGCCAGCGCCACTCCCGGCTCAACGAAAAGTTCGCCGGAGCGAAGGCCGCCGTGAACGGCGGCCCGGCCCGGAGCTCGGATGAGGACCTGGACGACGAGGACGCCCTCACGAAGGTCTGACCCGCTGCTGGACTGGCGTTGGGCGGCCGGCATAGCGCTGCGCTGCAGCGTTCAAGTGCGGCAGAACGCACCGCTCACCGCGACGCTGGAATCGCCGTGCCGTGTGCAGCGCGCTATTGGGAGCATGTCCTAGGGCGCGGCGTGCCGTCCCACCCAGTCCACCAGCGGCCGCAGCTGCTCCCACAGCCGGGCGATCTCGGCCTCCGCCGCCGGTGATGGAAGCCATTCAGGCTGGCCCAGAGCCACGCTCGCGGCGAGCGACTTGTGTTTCAGGAGCTCCCCGCGGGGATGGTCCCGGGCGTAACCCCGGGGGACGGTCTTGAGCTTCTCTCCCTCGATGCGGAACCCGGCCCCGGCTATGGAATCGACGATATGCTGCAGCTGTTCCCCCGTGCCGGCGGCGTCCACGGCATTACGGTACCGCGCCAGCTGGGCGGGGGAGTGGGAATGGTAGCCCCCGCCCACGAGCAGGCCGTCAGCGCTGAGCTGCAGGTAGTAGCCGACGCCTTCCTGGTACAACGCGAACGCCCCCTGGGCCGTCTTGTACGGGGACTTGTCCTGAGAGAATCGGACGTCCCGGTGCGGGCGGAAGATTTTGCCCGGCCCGAACCGGGGCTCAAGCCGGGCCAGGAGCGCGGTGAGCGGCTCCTTGACGGACTCTGCGTACACCTCCTCATGGGCGTGCCACCATTCCCTGGTGTTGTTCTGTTCCAGCTCCTCGTAGAATTCCGCGGCAGCAGCGGGAATGCCGTCAAATGTGTTCATGATTGAAGACTAGGGACGGTGCCCACCGCTGCCCACCCCCGCCGCGGGCTATGTGGACAGCGCAGGCTATGTGGACAACCATGCAGAAAGCAAAGAACCCCGCCGCGGCAGTGTGGGTGCCGTGGCGGGGTTCTTTCAGCTGGAAGTGGCTTTGTTAGCCGATCTTGTTGGCTGCCTCTGCGTCGGAGAGGGGGGCTGCGCCGAGGTTGGCGCGGAGTTTGGCC
>NZ_JCAXEA010000018.1:0-140205 GCF_059759125.1 Arthrobacter sp. GQ119
TCAAACTTACCGGCTCGCTTTGCCCTAGTCAAATCGGCTCCTGCGACCCCTTGATGCCTGAGGCATCTTAGTCGCTGTACCGACCGACTCCGGGGAGCGGCGCGGAAATAAACTCTACCACTACTTTCCCTTGTAGCCAACCCGCCCCCAGCAGGCCCTGCAGTGGGCCCTTCAGCAGGCACGGAAGAGGCCCGGAATCACGGGGATTCCGGGCCTCTTCCGGCGGTGTGATGAGAGCGGGAATCAGCTCACAGTCGTCTCCGGCAACTCTGCCTTGGCTGCACGGCTCGGCAGCGTCCTGGCCTTCGGCCCGGCGGGCTTGAAGTAAACAACACCCAGCGGGGGAAGCGTCACCGTCAGCGTGGCGGGCTGGCCATCGATGGCTGCATCCTCCGCTGTCAGGGTGCCGTCGTTGAGGACGCCGGAACCACCATAGGAGGTTGCATCCGTGTTGAGCACTTCAGTCCAGGCGCCAACGGACGGTACTCCAAGTGCGTAGTCCTTGTGCGGGCCTCCAGAGAAGTTGACCGCAACGACCACGGGGTTGCCCTCGGTGTCCCAACGAACGAAGGTCAGGACGTTGCGATCCGCGTCGGCTCCGTTGATCCACTGGAACCCGCCGGGCTCGTTGTCGCGTGAGTACAGTGCCGGCGTGGACTTGTACAGCTCGTTCAGGTCCTTCGTCAGCATCTGCACGCCGCGGTGGGCCGGGATGTCCGCCAGCCACCAGTCGAGGCCGTGCTGCTCGGACCATTCTGCTTCCTGGCCGAATTCAGTGCCCATGAAGATGAGCTGCTTGCCCGGGTGCGCCCACTGATAACCGAGGAAGGCACGCAGGTTTGCCAGCTGCTGCCAGCGGTCTCCGGGCATCTTGCGAAGCATCGACCCCTTGCCGTGGACAACCTCGTCATGGCTGATGGGCAGGAGGAAGTTCTCGGTGAAGGCATAGACCATCGAGAAGGTGACTGTCCCGTGGTGCCACTTCCGGTTGACGGGATCCTCGGAAATGTACTTAAGCGAGTCGTGCATCCAGCCCATGTTCCACTTGAGCCCGAAGCCGAGGCCGTTATGGCTGGTGGGACCGGTGACGCCCGGGAAGGCCGTGGATTCCTCGGCGATCATGACCGCACCGGGGTGGGTCTTGTACACCGTGGCGTTGGCTTCCTGGAGGAAGGAGATGGCCTCCAGGTTTTCGCGACCGCCGAAACGGTTCGGCTGCCACTGGCCGTGTTCGCGCGAGTAGTCCAGGTACAGCATGGAGGCGACAGCGTCCACGCGCAGGCCGTCGATGTGGAATTCGTCCAGCCAGTACAGCGCGTTGGCTACCAGGAAGTTGCGCACCTCGGTACGGCCGAAGTCGAAGATCAGGGTGCCCCAGTCCGGGTGCTCCCCCAGGTTCGGGTCTGCGTGCTCGTACAGCGGCTGTCCATCGAACTCGGCAAGCGCCCAGTTGTCTTTCGGGAAGTGGGCCGGTACCCAGTCCAGGATCACGCCGATGCCGGCCTGGTGGAGCGCGTCCACCAGGTAGCGGAATTCGTCGGGGTGCCCGAAGCGTGAGGTCGGTGCAAAGTAGGACGTGACCTGGTAGCCCCAGGAGCCGCCGAAGGGGTGTTCGGCCACCGGCATGAACTCGACGTGGCTGAAGCCCAGCCACTTCACGTATTCGACGAGTTCCTTGGCAAGTTCCCGGTAGCTCAGCCCCAGGCGCCAGGATCCGAGGTGGACCTCGTAGACACTCATCGGAGAGTTGTGCGGGTCCCGTGCGGCGCGGGCCTTCATCCACTCGTCGTCCTCGAACCGGTAATGGGATTCGACAACCCTGGATGCAGTCAGCGGCGGCACTTCGGTGCCGAACGCCAGGGGGTCAGCCTTCTCGACCCAGTAACCGCCCTTGGCCTTGATCTCGAATTTGTAGCACGCGCCGGCCGCAACGCCGGGCACAAACAGTTCCCAGACGCCGGAAGACCCCAGGGAGCGCAGGGAGTTTTCCCGTCCGTCCCAGGCATTGAAGTCGCCCTTGACGCGGACCGCCTCGGCGTTCGGAGCCCACACAGCGAAGGACACACCGTCGACGTCCCCCAGGGAGGACTTGTAGTGCTGGACGTGGGCACCGAGGACGCTCCACAGCTTCTCGTGGCGGCCCTCCCCGATCAGGTGCAGGTCCACCTCACCCACGGTCGGGAGGTAGCGGTACGGCTCATCCACCGTCACCGGTTCCGCACCCTCGTAGGTCACTTCCAAACGGTAGTCGGGCACGTGGCCGGCCTGCAGGGGCTCCAGCACGGCAACCCATATGCCCTCTGCCTCATGGGTCATCGGCACCGACCCGGCCGCCGTCACCACGGTGACCGCCTCGGCCAGGTGCTTGACGGTGCGGATGGTTACGTGGCCGTAGTTATCCAGATGCGCACCAAGCACGGAGTGCGGGGCGTGGTGCTCACCGGCCGCCACACGTGAGAGCGTGTTCGCATCCACTTGGAGAGGGGCGTGGGGCCGATCTGTAGGTGCAGAGCCTGTCATCTTCTTACCTTCCGCTGCGGCTCCGGCGGGATCGCCGGGGCCTTTACTGCTGAGTAGCCGCCTGGACGCAGTCACAGGAATGGCTAGCCAATCTGGCCTGTTACGCAATTCATACACGACTTCGTACAACGCCTTGTCCAGCCACAATGCCACAAAGAGCGGAGACTTCCGGTCAATGGTGCCGGGCGTGACCTCGGAGTAGCCGGCAAGGAAAGCCTCGGCGCAGTCGTCCACCCACGATTCGGGCACGTTCGCCCCGCTGCCCTCGCGCTCCGCGGCGCCGGCGGCGTAGTCGAAGGAGCGGAGCATGCCCACGACGTCCCGCAGCGGGACGTCCGGAAAGTTCCGTTCGGAAATAGGCCGCAGCGGCTCACCCTCGAAATCGAGGATCGCCCACCGGTCGGCCCCGCCGTTCCGGCCGGGCACCTGGAGGATCTGGCCAAGATGAAGGTCGCCGTGGATGCGCTGCAGCGCACCGGCCGGGACACCCTCCAGTTGCTGGAGCAGAGCATCCAGTTCTTTCTCATACGGCCCGACGGCGGCACCAGCCTCCGCCCAGGCCTGCCGCACCCGCTGGGCTACTCCGGGGGCGATGACCCCGCCGGGGACGGCTTCCTCGGAAACCCCCAGGGTTTCAGCCAGCCGCCGGTGCACGGTTGCGGTGGCGTGGCCCAGGGCGTGGGCTTCCTGCGTGAAGTCCTTTCCTGCCCCGGCGGCATCGACCGCGAGCCGCCAGGCGTCCCGCCCGCCGGCCAGGAACTCGTGGGCAACGGCGAGTTCGCCTTGCGCCGTGATTTCCGCGGCAGCGTCCGCCCCGGCGGGCGCGTCCGCTGTCGCCGTGTGTTGCTGCACCCACTGGCCGGTGACCCAGCCGAGCGTGGCCGGCACTTCGGAGGTCCGCGCTGCGGAAAGGGCAGCACCGACCTCCACTTCCGGATTGCGGCCGGCCGAAAGCACGCGGAAGAACTTTACGATTGCCGCGGAGACGCCGTCGTCCACGATCACCGAAGTGTTGGACTGTTCGCCTGAGAGGACGCGGACGGTACCGGCGGCGGTCGGAATCGGTTGGCCGCCCTCCGGCAGGTGCCCGCTGGCCGTCCCGGCCACTCCCTCGGTGCGCATGAGGTCAAGCCATTCGGCGATGAAGACGGGGTCGTGGACGCCGTCGTAGATCCAGCGGTGTCCCAGTTCGGTGTTCTCGATTTCGCCGATCAGGGCCCGTTCGGCGCCGGGCAGCGGATCGCGGCGGTAGCTGAGCGGCACCTGGACGACGTCGGTGCGCCGGCCGCCGTCGGCCGTTTCGGACACGACGGAGGCCAGGACCACCTCAAGTCCCGCCTCCCCGGAGGAGTCATTGAGGATGAGGCCGCCCACCGGGGCCAGCGAAAATGCGGCCGACTTCACGGGGAACCACCGTTGGCTTGGCAGCCACTGGCGCAGTAACTCTTCGAGCGTTGGGATCAGTGTGGATTGTGTCATGTCACCCCTCAATGGACAGGATGGGCATCGCCTGGGTGTAGGGAGATGCCGGGTTGGAGGATACGGAACGCAGCCGGAGCCAGAAGAAATCATGGCTGCCGAGGGTCAGGGTCAGGTTCCCGTCATCGCCGACTCCCGGGAATGTCTGGCCACCGAATACGTCACGGAGGCCGCGGCCTGCGAACTGCGGCAGTTTGAGGGTCGCAGCAACCGGGTGCTGTGAAAGGTTGAAGGCGCACAGGATGGTCTCTGCCGGTTCACCGGACGCGTTGCCTTCCGGGAGTTCACGCAGATAGGCCAGCACCACTTCGTGGTCTGCTTCCACATGCCTGAAGTTGCCGAGCCCAAACGCGGCGTGATTCCGCCGGACGCTCAGGATCTGCCTGGTCCAGCGCAGCAGCGACCCGGAATGCGCGGCCTCCGCCTCAACATTGGCCATGCTGTAGTTGTAGACAAGCGACTGGATCACCGGGAGGTAGAGCTTGCCGGGATCGGCGTTGGAGAAGCCGGCGTTGCGGTCCGGGTTCCACTGCATGGGCGTGCGGACGGCATCGCGGTCCTCCAGCCAGATGTTGTCGCCCATGCCGATCTCGTCCCCGTAGTAGAGGAAGGGGCTGCCCGGCAGCGACAGCAGCAGGGCATTGATCAGTTCGATCTCTGCCCTGGAGTTGTCCAGCAGTGGCGCCAGCCGCCGCCTGATGCCGATGTTGGCCCGCATGCGCGGATCCGGCGCGTACCAGCCGAGCATGGCGGCGCGCTCATCGGAGGTGACCATTTCCAGCGTGAGCTCGTCGTGGTTCCGGAGGAAGGTGCCCCACTGGGCGCCCTCGGGGATCTCCGGGGTGTCGTGCATCGTTTCGATGATGGGGGCAGCCTTCTGGTCACGCAGGGCGTAGTACAGCCGCGGCATGATCGGGAAGTGGAACGCCATGTGGCATTCCGGCTCTTCCTCCGTTCCGAAGTACTCCACCACCTCGTTGGGCGGCTGGTTGGCCTCCGCGATGATGACCCGCCCCGGGTAGCTCTCATCCACCATCTTCCGCAGCTTGCGGAGGAACTCGTGGGTGGCGGGCAGGTTTTCGCAGTTGGTGCCCTCCTCCTCGTAGAGATACGGGATGGCGTCCGCGCGGAATCCGTCGATCCCCTGATCCAGCCAGAACCGCACGACGTCGAACAAAGCGTCGATGACCTTCGGGTTCTCGAAATTAAGGTCCGGCTGGTGGCTGAAGAACCGGTGCCAGAAGAACTGCCGCCTGATTGGATCGAAGGTCCAGTTGGACTCTTCCGTGTCCACGAAGATGATGCGGGCGTCCTGGTACTTCTCATCCGTGTCGCTCCACACGTAGAAGTCGCCGAACGGACCGTCCGGATCCTTCCGCGACTCCTGGAACCAGGGGTGCTGATCCGAGGTGTGGTTCAGCGGCAGGTCGATGATGACCCGGACGCCGCGGGCGTGGGCCTCCGCCACGAGCCGTTTGAAGTCGCTGATGGTTCCAAACTCGTCGAGCACGGAGTTGTAGTCGGAGATGTCATAGCCGCCGTCACGGAGCGGTGACTGGAAGAACGGCGGGAGCCAGAGGCAGTCCACCCCCAGCCACTGCAGGTAGTCGAGCTTCTCGATCAGGCCGTGGAAATCCCCTGACCCGTCACCGTTTGCATCCGCAAAACCCCGCACAAGCACTTCATAGAACACAGCTTTCCTGTACCACAGTGGATCATGCTGCAATCCCGGCGCATTGAGCTCGAAGGTGCTCTTCGGAGTGAAGTGATGTGACGGATTCTGCGTGCTGAAACTCACTGAGGCTACCTCCGGATGTGCAGGATGTGTGCAGGCTCAACATGGGCATCCAGTCTGACGTAGTTGTATTCCCCCCATTCCCAAGACTCGCCGGAAATCAGGTCATCCACCCTGAAGCCGCCGTTCGGCGTGAGGTCGTCCGGGTCGAGCTGCAGCGCAGCCAGATCCAGCGACACCGTGCTTTCCCGGGTGCTGTGCGGGTCCACGTTGACCACCACAATGATGGTGTCCTTGGTGCCATCCGGGAGGGCCTTGTGCTTGGAGTACACGATGGTGGCTTCATCCGTGCTGTGGTGCAGCGTCAGGTTCTGCAGATCCCCCAGCGCAGGGTGTGCCTTACGGATCTCGTTGAGCCTGGTCAGGTACGGGGCAAGGGTCCGGCCGGACGCGGCAGCAGCATCCCAGTCCCTGGCCTTGTACTCGAACTTCTCGTTGTCGATGTACTCCTCCGCGCCAGGCCGGGCCACATGCTCGTAGAGTTCAAAGCCGGCGTAGACGCCCCACAGCGGGCTGGCCGTAGCAGCCAGTGCAGCACGGATCTTGAAGGCCGCCGGCCCGCCGTACTGCAGGTACTCGGTGAGGATGTCCGGGGTGTTGACGAAGAAGTTCGGCCGGAAGAAGGCCGGCGAGACATGGCTGACCTCCTGGAAGTACTCCTCCAGTTCCTTCTTCGTGTTCCGCCACGTGAAGTACGTGTATGACTGCTGGAAGCCTGCCCGGCCCAGCGCATGCATCATGGCAGGACGGGTGAACGCTTCAGCCAGGAACACGACGTCCGGGTTCTTCTTGTTGACCTTGGCGATCAGCCATTCCCAGAACCACACGGGCTTGGTGTGGGGGTTGTCCACCCGGAAGATCTTCACCCCGTGGCTGACCCAAAGCTGCACGATGCGGTGGATTTCCTTGGACAGGCCTTCGGGATCGTTGTCGAAGTTGAGCGGATAGATGTCCTGGTACTTTTTCGGGGGGTTCTCGGCGTAGGCGATGCTGCCGTCCACCCTGGTGGTGAACCATTCCGGGTGGGACGTGACCCACGGGTGGTCCGGCGCCGCCTGCAGCGCGAGGTCCAGCGCCACCTCAAGGCCCAGCTCGGTGGCGCGTGCCACGAACGCGTCGAAGTCCTCAAAGGTGCCCAGATCGGGGTGGATGGCGTCGTGGCCGCCCTCCTTCGCCCCAATGGCCCACGGCGATCCTGGGTCGTTCGGACCCGCGATCAGGGTGTTGTTGGGGCCCTTCCGGTGCTGGACGCCAATCGGGTGGATCGGCGGCATGTAGATGACATCGAAGCCCATCTCGGCGACGGCTTCGAGCCGCTTGGCCGCCGTCTGGAAGTTGCCTGACGTCCAGGCGCCTGTCTCGTGGTTGCGGATGGCGCCTTCCGAGCGCGGAAAGAACTCGTACCAGGAACCGCGGCCGGCCCTGTCCCGCTCCACCAGGAGCGGGAACGGGTCAGAAACGGTGACCAGCTCCCGGATCGGCTCGCGGCCTACGATCTCTGCGACGTCCGCACCGAAGCCGGCAGCCAGCCGCTCTTCAGCGGTTTTGGAGGTATCGGACAGACCCACGACGGCGGAGCGGAGCGTCCGCCTGTCGGCGGCGTCGCGGAAGGATTCCTCGGCGGCCTCCGCCAGCAGCGCGGCCCCCTCGTCAAGCATCAGTTCGACGTCGATGCCGGCTTCCACCTTCACCTCGGCGTTGTGGTGCCACGTGCCGTAACGGTCGTGCCAGGCCTCGATGACGAAGGACCAGTTGCCGGTGGAGTCAAGCGTGAGTATGCCTTCCCAAAGGTCTGTGCCCTTGCCGCGGTCCCCGGCGGGCGGCTGGAGGCGCACACGCTGGCGTTCCTTGCCCTTCGGGTCCAGCAGCACGGCGCTGACGCCCAGCTGGTCGTGGCCTTCGCGGAAGCACTTTGCGCTGACCACGATGCCTTCGCCCGGCAGCGCCTTGGCGGGGAACTTCCCCCCTTCGACAACCGGCTGAACATTCGTGATCGGGAAACGGCCAAATCGAAGGCCGTCCATGATCGAAACCTTCGGCGTTTGCTTGGCTGGGGCACTGGTTCGCGTGTTTGTCGTCACAGGCTCGACATTAGCGAGAAATGCAAGCCATTGCTAAGCCTGCGAAGTTAATAAATGAACTGATTCGTCATTTACCGGAAAGTAATCGAATCCGGTTCCTGCTGTTCATCTTCTCGATTAGTGTGGCGCAGGTGAAGGCTATCCGCAGATTTACCGTCCGAACCGTTCTTCCCGAGCCGATCCGGCCGCTGGCCCGTTTGGCCACTAACCTGCGCTGGTCCTGGCATCGGCCCACGAGGGAACTCTTCGAAGGACTCAACCCCAGGGTCTGGGCTGACTGCGGCAACGATCCGGTCAGTTTCCTCGGGCTGGTGGGCCGTGAAGAAATGCACCGTCTGGCAGCGGACAAGGACGTCGTGGCCCGCGTGCAGGCAGCGGCCGAGGACCTGGACCGTTACCTTGAGCAGCCGCGGTGGTATCAGAGCCTGGGCGAGGACGCTCCCGCCTCCATTGCATACTTCTCCCCCGAATTCGGCATCACCGAAGTTTTGCCGCAGTACTCCGGGGGCCTCGGCATCCTTGCCGGCGACCACCTGAAGGCAGCGTCGGACCTCGGGGTTCCGCTGATCGGTGTGGGCCTGCTGTACCAGGCGGGCTACTTCAAGCAGTCCCTGTCCCGCGACGCCTGGCAGCAGGAGACGTATCCGGTCATTGACCCGGATGGGCTGCCCCTGACGCTGCTGCGGGAACCGTCGGCTGACGGCAGCGGAAAGCCGATCGAAATCTCACTGCCGCTGCCCAGCGGGCGGCACTTGGCGGCGTATATCTGGCGTGCCGACGTCGGGCGCGTTCCCCTGCTCCTGCTGGATTCCAACGTTCCGGGCAATGACGACGCCGCCCGCGGCATCACAGACCGCCTCTACGGCGGCGGTGGCGACCACCGCCTGCAGCAGGAGCTTCTGCTGGGCATGGGCGGGGTCAAGGCGCTGCGGGTCTACCAGCGGCTGACCGGCACCCCCGCCCCGGAGGTGTTCCACACCAATGAGGGCCATGCCGGCTTCCTCGGGATCGAGCGGATCCAGGAACTGATGTCCGGCGAATATGCACTCACCTTTGATGAAGCGTTGGCCGCGGGCCGTGCGTCCACTGTTTTCACCACGCATACACCGGTACCCGCCGGCATCGACCGCTTCGAAACCGCCCAGATCCAGCACTTCTTCGAGGCCGGGCTTGCGCCCGACGTGCCCACGTCCCGCATCCTCGACCTGGGCCGCGAGAACTTCGCCGACGGAAACCCGTTCGTCTTCAACATGGCGGTCATGGGCCTGCGCCTGGCTCAGCGCGCCAACGGCGTGGCCAAGCTGCACGGCGAAGTATCCCGCGGCATGTTCTCCGCGCTCTGGCCGGGATTTGATCACTCAGAGGTGCCCATCACCTCTGTGACCAACGGTGTGCACGTGCCCACCTGGGTCGATTCGCGGATTTCCAAGCTTGCCCGCAAACGGTTCGGCGCGGAAGCGGAAGCGATGGGGCGCTGGGACCTTGCCTACAACGTCAGCGACGCCGAGGTCTGGGCCTTGCGGCGCGAAATGCGCGCCTCTCTGGTGGAGGATGTCCGGCGCCGCCTTCGCGCGGCCTGGAAAAAGCGCGGCGCCGCAGACGCCGAGCTCGCGTGGACGGACTCCGTGCTTGACCCGGACGTCCTGACCATCGGCTTCGCCCGGCGCGTGCCCACGTACAAGAGGCTGACCCTGATGCTGCGCGAACCTGAGCGCCTCAAGGCTCTGCTGCTGCACAAGCAGCACCCGATCCAGCTGGTCATCGCCGGCAAGTCCCACCCCGCCGACGATGCGGGCAAGAAGATGATCCAGGACCTGGTGCGCTTTACGGATGACCCCAAGGTCCGCCACCGCATCGTCTTCCTGCCCAACTATGACATCGCCATGGCCCGCACGCTGTTCCCGGGATGCGACGTCTGGCTCAACAACCCCCTGCGCCCCCTGGAAGCGTGCGGCACGTCCGGCATGAAGGCGGCCATCAACGGCTCCCTCAACCTTTCAGTGCTGGACGGCTGGTGGGATGAGATGTACGACGGCGAAAACGGCTGGGCGATCCCCACCGCCAACAACGGCGCCTCGGCGGACGAACGCGACGACATCGAGGCAGCCGCCCTCTACGAGCTGCTTGAAACGCAAGTGGCGCCACGCTTCTACGGCAACACGGTTTCCGAGGCGGCCGGGGCTGCCGGCCCGTCCGCCACCGGGCACGAGAAGATCCCCACCCACTGGGTATCCATGATCAAGCACACTCTCGCCCACCTGGGCCCGGCCGTTTCCGCCGAACGCATGCTCCAGGACTACGTCAACGTCCTGTACCGGCCGGCGGCGGTCTCGGGACGGCATGCGGTGGCGTCATCCTTCAGCCAGGCAAAGGAACTCGCAGCCTGGACCTCCAAGGTCCGCGCTGCATGGCCCCAACTCCACGTGGAGCATGTGGATTCCCTGGGCGTGTCCGAGGATCCACAGATCGGCGACACTCTCGAGGTCAATGCCTACGTGGGACTGCACACCCTGACGCCGCAGGACGTGGCGGTGGAGGTCGCATATGGGCAGGCCGAGGAAAGCGACGAACTCGCCAATGTGACACTCGTGGAGCTTGACCCGAAGGATGAACTCGGCAATGGCCGGTACCTGTTCACAGGCTCCATCGTGATCGACCGTTCAGGATCGTTCGGCTACACGGTGCGGGTGCTGCCCAAGCACGACGCCCTCGCATCCAGGGCCGAGCTGGGCCTGATCGTGAACGCTTAGGCTTGTCGGGCCCCTTCGGGCCACGCTTGGACAGGGTCCGCGCATCGGCGCGGGCCCTGTCGCGTTTAGACTCGCGCTTTGTAGCGGGCCTTGGCGCTTAGAGGAGTACGGCGATGACTGCCAGGTCCTTCCCGGCGTAGCTTTCGGCGTCCTGCAGGATTTCGCAGATGACCCCGAAGGACCTGTCGCTGCGGAAGGCTGCCGGCACCTGCCAGATGACCGTGAGCGGTTCCGCTCCGTTGTCGGAAATGGAGTCCGCGAAGTCGTGCAGTGAGTCGTTGAGGGCGTCCAGGTTGACGCCGTAGTGTTCCGGGAATTCCAGGGCTTCGCCGAAAGTGGCCAGCACTTCCTTCTTGGAATCGGCGGCAGGGATCACCAGGCTGCGGCGCCCGGCGTCAGCGACCTGGTCAGTCAGTTCCTCGACGGTCCAGGTGTCTGCTGAATAGATCTTCATTGCGCTATTTGCCCTCTGCTATGAACTTGAATGACTCGTAGTGGTCTGCCGTGTAGTATTTTTCGCCCGCTTTGCCCGCCACGATCCTGCGGGCGCCGCGATCGGACTCCCCGGGTGTGGGGACAGTGTACTCCCGGTAGTAGTCACGGGATTTCCGGGGCAGGATGCGCTCAAAGTTGCCAAACGTCACGCCGTCGCGCTCGTAAGGGAACGGCCCGCCCCGCCGGATGAGCGCGAGGGTTGTGCGGCCTTCGGCCGGGAGCTGGGACTCCGGAATGGCTGGCAGGGCGGATGGGTTGGGAACCCCTCCGGCCTCTGCGGTTGCCGCAGGTGCGCGGGAGGACGGAATCGGGGTCCCGGATTCCACCGGAACCGGACCCCCCGCCTGCGGCTGGAGTCCGTTGGATACGACGAGGGCCACGCCCAGCAGCACAATCAGCACGACGGCCGCCAACAGCCTGCGCATATTCACGCTTTCCCGTCCCTGATGCCCATCCCTGTTGCTAGGTGCGGTAGATGTTAACGGTGTTGGCCTGCATGACGTCCGCATCACCGGACTCGACCTGAACGCCCTGGCGCTGGTCATGGAGGTCAGATGTGGTGAGGCGGAGCTCGAATATCTGCTTGGCTGTGCCGTCGTCGTTGATCGCCCGGGGAAGAATGACCTGGACGTCGTCGCGCCCGCCGTTGACCACGATGAGTCCGGCCGCCTTCCCGTCGTCCGAGCCCAACAGCAGCTGCACCACGCGGTTCCGGGGATCATTCCACCGTTCCAGGGTCATCGGCTCGCCATTCTGGTCATACCAGAACAGGTACGACTGCGCGTCCCGCACCGCGTAGTCATATGGCTGCCCGGCGAGGAATTCCTTGCGCAGCCGGATGACGCGCTTGGTGCTCCTGAGCATGGCGTGGGATTCCGGTGTGCTGGTCCAGTCGAGCCAGGCGAGGGGATTGTCCTGGCAGTAGGCATTGTTGTTGCCCTGCTGCGTGCGGCCAAGTTCATCTCCGGCCGTGATCATAGGGACCCCGAGGGAGATCATCAGCGAGGCCATCAGGTTCCGCTGTGTCTGGGCCCGCCGGGCAAGGATGCCTTCGTCCTCGGTCCGGCCTTCAAAACCGTGGTTGTAGCTGCGGTTGTCGCCGTGCCCGTCCCGGTTCTGCTCACCGTTCGCCTCGTTGTGCTTGCGGTCGTAGGAGACAAGGTCGGCCATGGTGAACCCGTCATGGGCCGCGATGAAGTTCAGGGAGGCGAGCCTGGAGCGGCCTGACGGTTCAAAGAGACTGGCGGAACCGGACAGCGCATCTGCCAGCCGGGCCACGGAGCCGCCCTGGCCGCCGGAGTCGATGGCCGCGCGGTCGGCCAGCCAGAACGAACGCATGGCATCGCGGTAGTGGTCGTTCCAGTCAACCCAGCCAATCGGGAAGCGGCCGGTCTGCCAGCCGCCGTAACCCACGTCCCAGGGTTCGGCGATGAGCTTGACCCGGGACAGTACCGGGTCCGCCGCAACGGCGACCAGGAACGGGTGCTTCGGATCAAACTCATTGGCTTCGTTCCGGCAGAGCGTCACGGCAAGGTCGAACCGGAACCCGTCGATATGGAATTCATCCACCCAGTACCGCAGCGAATCCAGCACGAGCTGTACAACGCGCGGATGGCCAAAGTTGAGACTGTTCCCGCAGCCCGTCGTGTCGATGTATCTGCCATGGCCGTCCGTGCGGTAGTACTTCTCCTCCCCCAGCCCTCGGAAACAGAGCGTGTGTCCGTCCGGTCCGCCCTCGGCGGTGTGGTTGTAGACCACGTCCAGGATGACCTCGATGCCGGCGGCGTGCAGAAGTTTAACCATGCCCTTGAACTCGTCCTGCACCGCCTGCGGCCCGGCTTCCTGCGCGGACCGCGTTGCATACGCAGGGTGCGGGGCAAAGAACGCCGCGGTGTTGTAGCCCCAGTAGTTCGTCAGGCCCAGGTTTTGAAGGTGCGGCTCGTCAAGGTGGAAATGAACCGGCAGCAGCTGCACCGCAGTAATGCCAAGGCCCGTGAGGTGCTCGATCATCGCAGGGTGGGCCATGCCGGCGTACGTGCCGCGCAGCCCCTCCGGGATGTCCGGGTGCAGTATGCTCTGCCCGCGGACATGTGCCTCGTAGATGATCGTGTCCCGCCACGGTGTATGCAGCCGGCGGTCGGAGCCCCATTCGAAGTCGCTGGACATCCTCACGCTGGTGAGCAGGTCAGCGCGCTGGTCCACGGCCCGCCCGTAGGGATCGAGCAGCAGCGGCTGCCGCTCACCGTCGTCAAAATTCACGGTGGGAACCGAGAGGGGCAGGACCTGCGCGGCGGAGGCCTCGCGGAAGCCGTAGCGCGATCCGACCGGGAAGCCCTCCACGATGCCGTGATGGACGCCATCGTTGACGTTCGGCAGGGTCTGGAGCCGCCAACTGCCGCCCGGTGCCTGGTAGGCGATCTCCAGTGTCAGCACGCCGGGAGCGTAGACAGCCACATTGGCACGTCCGCCTGAGGAGCCGTCCAGGGCGGGCCCAGGGCGGAGGGAACTTACACCGAGGGGTAACGCCTGGGAGGCGTCTACGCTGGAGGCTGTGTCTACTAAGGGCATTACCATCGATTAAAGCTTAACTGTCCCGTTCAGAATGCCGATTTATTCCGGCATGTGACGTTTCGCTAATTAGAGGGCGGCGCCTGCTGACCGTAAAACCGCACCGAGGTGGAGGTATTTGTGAAGATTGCACTGGCCCAGATCATCACTGGTCGGGACGTGGAGCGCAACCTCGTCCTGGTTGAGGAATACGCCCGCCTGGCCAAGGAAGGGGGCGCCGGGCTGGTCGTTTTCCCCGAGGCCACGATGCGCGCGTTTGGGAATCCCCTGATCGGCATCGCCGAACAGCTTGATGGCCCCTGGGCGGACCGGGTCCGTTCCGTTGCCGCTGAGCTGGACATCGTTATCGTGGCGGGCATGTTCACGCCTGGTGCGGCATCCGCGGCAGGCGGCGGCAAGGTCCGGAACACACTGCTCGTCACCGGCCCCGGCGTGGAAGCGAGCTATGACAAGGTGCATCTCTTTGACGCGTTCGGCTTCCTTGAGTCGGACACCGTGGATGCCGGAACGGGGCCTGTGACGTTCGACGCCGGCGGCCTCACCTTCGGCCTGGCCACCTGCTACGACATCCGGTTCCCGGCCCTCTTCACCGCAAATGCCGACCGCGGAGCCGTTGCCAACATCATTTGCGCGTCGTGGGGCGCCGGCCCGGGCAAAGTGGACCAGTGGAAGCTGTTGGCCCGCGCCCGCGCCGTCGACACGACCACCTATGTCCTTGCCTGCGGCCAGGGCGACCCCGCCACCCAAGGCGTCGGGCCGCGCGGCACAGCACCCACAGGAGTTGGGCACTCCGCCGTCGTCTCGCCATTTGGTGAAGTGCTGGGAGAGCTCGACGGCGCCGCCGGCCTGCTGTTCGCCGACCTTGATCCCGCCGTCGTCAAGGAAGCCCAAACCAGGCTGCCCGTCCTCGCCAACCGCCGCGCTTTTTAGCGGAAGCGCGCGTCAGGCAATACGCGTCAAAGCAATACGCGTCAAGCAACGAAGGAGCGGCATGCGGAGGATGGCGGCTGCGCCGCCATCCTCACGGCGTATAACCTACTTCGCGGCGCGCTGGCGGGACACTTCGTAGAGGGAGATGCCCACGGCCATGGAGGCGTTGAGCGATTCCATGGCGGAGTCGATGGGGATCGAGACGATCTGGTCGCAGTTCTCACGGACCAGGCGGCTGAGTCCCTTGCCCTCGGAACCCACCACGATGCAGACCGGCTCCGTGGCGAGGGTGAGGTCCGGCAGCGAAACGTCGCCGTCGCCGTCGAGCCCCAGGACGAAGATGCCCATGGACTTGAACTGCTTAAGGGCGTTGTTCAGGTTGGAGGCGCGGGCGACGGGCACGCGGACAGCCGCGCCGGCGCTGGTCTTCCAGGCTGCGGCGGTGACTCCGACGGAGCGCCGCTCGGGGACGATCACGCCGTGGCCGCTGAATGCGGACACCGAGCGGATGATGGCGCCCAGGTTGCGGGGATCCGTGATGCCGTCGAGGGCGACGAAGAGGGGTGCGTTCGTGACGTGCCCCTTCTTCCAGCGGTCCACGGTCTGCTCAGCGAGATCGTAGGCGTCCTGGTAGTCGTACGGCGGGATCTGCAGCACGAGGCCCTGGTGCACGGCGTCGTCCGTCATGCGGTCGAGCTCAGGCTTGCCGGTTTCCAGCAGCGGGATGCCGCGTTCGGCGGCGAGCTTGAGGGACTCCTTGACACGGTCGTCCATCTCGATGCGGATGGCGACGTGCAGCGCCTTGGCCGGAATGCCTGCCCGGAGGGCCTCGACCACCGAGTTGCGGCCGGTCACGACTTCCTCGGTGGCGCGGCCCTTGGGGCCTGACCGTGCGCCTGCGCTGCGGCCGCCGCCGGCGCGCTTGGCCTCCGAGCGGTCGGCGAGCTGCTTGTTCTTGTATGCCTTGTGGTAGGGGCGGTCCTCGGCCTTGGGGGTGGGCCCCTTGCCTTCGAGTGCCTTGCGGCCGTGGCCACCGGTTCCGGTGGTGGGGCCCTTCTTGAGCTTTCGGACTGCGCCCGGGCGACCGTTGTTGGCCATGAGTTCCACCCTTGGTTGTGTTGAGTACGTCTGCACTCCAGTCTACTGACTCAGGTTAAATCGTTGACCGGGCGGGGTGGACCCGCAGGCTTCAGCCGCGCTGAAGGCTCCAGGTGGCCCCGTCTGCGCTGTCTTCGACCACGATGCCGGCAGCGGCGAGCGTGTTCCGGATCGCGTCCGAGGCGGCCCAGTCCTTGCTGGCGCGGGCCTCGGCCCGTGCCGCAAGCTGCGCCTCCACGAGCACGCCGAGCGCCGCCGTCGCCTGGTCGTCGAGGGCCGGCTGCGCGGCGGCGCTGATTCCCAGGACGCGGAGCATGTCGGTCACTCCGGCCAGGGCCTGCCGGGCGGTGCCGAGGTCCCCTGCCGTGAGGGCCGAGTTTCCTGCGCGGACCGTGTCATGCAGCACCGCGAGGGCCTGGGGGACGTTGAGGTCGTCGTCCATCGCGGCGGCGAACGCGTCCGGCACGTCGCCGTGGCTGCCAAAGAACAGGGCGCCGTCCGTTGACAGGGCCCGGACTGCGCGGGCGACAAAGCCGTCGATGCGCTCGACGGCGGCTGTGGCCTCCTGCAGTGACGTCGGCTGGTAGTCCAGCACGGAGCGGTACTGCGCCTGCCCGAGGTAGTAACGGACAACGCGCGGCGGGGCGAGCTCCAGCATTTCCGCCGGGCTCACGGTGTTGCCGACGGACTTGGACATTTTCTCGCCCTGGTACGTGACCATGCCGTTGTGCATCCAGAAATTCGCGAAACCGTGGCCGGCAGCCTGAGACTGGGCCATCTCGTTTTCATGGTGCGGGAAGCGCAGATCCAGCCCGCCGCCGTGGATGTCGAATTCGGTGCCGAGGTATTTGGTGACCATGGCTGAGCATTCGAGGTGCCAGCCCGGACGGCCGGCGCCCCACGGGGAGACCCAGCTCGCCGTCGTCGGCTCTCCCTCCTTGTGTCCCTTCCACAGCGCGAAGTCCCGGGGGTCCTTCTTCCTGCTGATGAACTCAGGTTCGACGTCGGGGGCGCCCTGCATGTCGTCGATCTTCTGGCGTGTGAGCGAGCCGTACTTGTTCCACGAACGCACGTCGAAGTAGACGTCGCCCGAGCCGTCCAGTGCCGGGTAGGCGTGGCCCCGGTCGATCAGCTGCTGGATGAGCGCGTGCATCTCGGGAATGTGGCCGGTGGCCCGGGGTTCGTAGGTGGGACGGGAGACGCCGAGGACGTCGTAGGCCTTGAGGAACTCCTGCTCGTACCGGTAGGCCAGGGCCCACCATTCCTCTTCCGGCACGGTGTCCGGTTCCTGCTCGTAATCCGGGTGAAAGGACGCCTCGGACTTGGCCAGGATCTTGTCGTCGATGTCGGTGACGTTGCGGACGACGGTGACGCGGAAGCCGCGGTACTCGAGCCAGCGCGTGAGCTGGTCGAAGGCGATGGCGGAGCGGATGTGGCCGACGTGCGGCATGCCCTGCACCGTGGCGCCGCAGTAATACAGGCTTACCTTGCCCGGTACCAGGGGGACGAAGTCTCGGACTTCGGCGGATGCAGTGTCGTAAAAGCGCAGGGTCACCGCTCCAGATTAGCCGATTGGCCTGTCCCTGCTTACTTCCCCGGGTGCGCGTCCGATTACTTGCAGATCTTGCCGATGCGGTTGTTCTGTTTGGTGAGCTCGGCGACCTGTTCTTGGTTTTTGTCGCCCAGGGACGTGCTGGCCACCTGCTTCATGACGTCGGCCATCTTCTGGATCGGGTCGGCGACCTCCGGGGCCACCTTGTCGGCGACCTCCTGGTAATGCGCGGCGATCTGCTCCGCCTGCTGCTGCTGGTTTCCGGTGGGCTTGAACGTATCGCCCTGGAGGAACGTGCAGCTCTCGCCGACGCTCATCCTGGGCGCGCCGCCGCAGCCTGCAAGCAGCAGGCAGGAAATCACGACGGCGGGAAGCAGCTTTTTCACGGGAAGTCTCCTGGTGTGGCGGTACAGATCGTGCCGGCGGGCGCGCCGCCGGTCCTTCTTCCAGCGTAGGCGATACGGCCGGGTGGATGACGGTCAGGCCGGATAGACGAGGGCGGTGGCCACGGCGGAGATGCCCTCGCCGCGGCCGGTGAAACCGAGTCCGTCGCTCGTGGTGGCCGACACGCTGACGGGAGCGCCGGCAGCCTCTGTCAGGACGCGCTGCGACTCTTCGCGGCGGGGTCCGAATTTGGGGCGGTTCGCCACGAGCTGCACGGCCACGTTGCCAATCTCAAAACCGGCCGCCCGGACGATGCGGGCCGCCTCGGCCAGCAGCGTAACCCCGGAAGCGCCCGCCAGCTCAGGACGGTCGGTGCCGAAGTGGGTGCCGAGGTCACCGGTTCCGGAGGCGGAGAACAGAGCATCGGCGGCAGCGTGGGCCACGGCATCGCCGTCGGAGTGACCGGCGAGCCCCCGCTCGTTTTCCCAGAAGAGGCCCCCGAGCCATAGCGGGCGCGGGTCGTTCTCCGGGGCGAACGCATGCACATCGACGCCGATTCCGGTGCGGGGCAGGACCATCCTGACGGCTTCCTTCTCTTGCTCTGAACGCACGCGGTCAGCCCTCCACCCAGCGGGCGCCCAGGGGCCCTTCGAGGAGGCCCTCGGCAATGATGAGGTCCAGCGGCGTGGTGATTTTCAGGGACTGGCTGGCCCCGCGCACGGCATGCACCGGAACCCCGAGGAGCTCCACCAGCATGGCGTCGTCGGTGACGGCCGCGGCCCGGTTCTCATCCAGGGCCAGGGCGGCCTCGTGGGCGGCCTTCAGGGTGTCCACGCTGAATCCCTGCGGCGTCTGGACTGCGCGGAGCTCCTGCCGGGATACGGTTCCCGTGACGATTTCCGGAGCGATATCCGAGTCCCCGCCGTCTGTGGCGGAAACCGTCTTGACGGTGTCCACAACCGGGATGACCGGGATGACGGCGGAGGCTCCGTTGGCCAGCGCCTGCGCCACGCGGTGGAAGACAGACTCGGGAGTCAGTGCGCGTGCGGCGTCATGGACGAGCACAGCCTCCGTACCGTCCTCCAGGCCGGCCAGCGCCGACCGGACGGAATCCGCCCGGGTGGCACCGCCGTCGACCATTGTCAGGAGCGGACCCCCATCCGCGAGCTCCAGCCGGAAGTCCTCGACCAGCTGCCGCAGCCCGGATTCACCCGCGGGCAGCGCAACACAGACCTGGCTGGCCACTCCGGCGGCGACAATGCCGCGGAGCGCGTGCATAAGAATGGGTTCGCCGCCGAGCGGCACGGCCGCCTTGGGCATGCCGTAGCCAAGCCGCTGCCCGGAACCTGCGGCGACGAGGATCACGGCGGTGACGGGTCGTCTGGGTGCATCGTTCATGCGGACTAGCCTACGTCCCGGCCGCCCGGCCCCGCCCAACCGAGTGGCGGCACACGCCGTTTTAGGCGCCCAGGACGGTTCGTACGGCTACCCGGCCGGGATTTTGGGCAAAAGAAACCCCGGCGGCACTCTGCCGCCGGGGTTCAATTCTCAGGAAGCCAAGACCTCGTCGAGAACGCTTGCAGCTTTCTCTTCGTCGGTCTTCTCAGCCAAAGCCAATTCTGAAATCAGAATCTGACGTGCCTTGGCCAGCATTCGCTTCTCACCTGCGGAAAGGCCCCGATCGTGATCGCGGCGCCAGAGGTCGCGGACGACCTCTGCAACCTTGATGACGTCACCGGAAGCAAGCTTCTCCAGATTTGCCTTGTAACGACGCGACCAGTTGGTGGGCTCTTCAGTGAACTCGGCTCGAAGCACATCGAATACGTGCTCCAAACCTTCCTTGCCCACTACGTCGCGAACCCCCACGAGGTCAACGTTCTCTGCTGGAACTTCAATGGTCAGATCACCCTGAGCCACCTTGAGCTTGAGATACATCTTCTCTTCGCCCTTGACAGTGCGCATCTTGATTTCTTCAATTTTTGCTGCACCGTGGTGAGGGTAAACTACTGTCTCGCCGACCTCAAAAACCATGTGGACTTTCCCCTTTCCCGCAGACCAGTTTATCACGATTAGGGCATACGACTGGCATGGAAACGGGCCGGGAACCGCGAGAATCCGCGGAAAATGGGCCGAATCGACCTCTCAGACCCCTTGACGGACGCGGATAATAGTGCATCGCCCACGCGCGGACAAGCGTTACGCGCGGGTAGCCGGGAAGCCCTGATACAGCGTCAGGGGGCCCTGAAACTGGCGCTATTGTGTACTGGCCGAATCCTCGTTTGGACCCGTTTGCCGATAGGCTATGGCTGAAAACTTTTTCAAGACTTTCTAGGAGTGCGTGACGTGCGTTTCACTGCGATGAACCGGGGCCAGCGCGGCAAGTTGGCAATGGCGGCTGCCGCCCTGAGCGTGGGACTGCTCGCCCTGACGGGCTGCGGCTACATCAACGCGCAGCAGACCTCCGAGCAGTATGCCGCTTCGGACGGAACGCGCTCTGACGTTGGACCGCTGGAACTGCGGAACATGCTCATTGTCGCCGCGGGCGAGAACCAGCCGGGCCGGGTCATCGGCGCCGTCTACAACTCCTCGTCCGAGGACGTCAAGGTCACGCTGAGCGGCGCAGAAGGCGCCCAGACTGAGATCTCCGTCAAGAAGAACTCCTACACACTGCTCAACGACTCCACCGATCCGGCCATCCTGAGCACGGCCGGAGGCAAGCCGGGCTCCCTCGTGGACATCAAGGTCACCGAGGACGGAACCAACATGAACAAGACCGTCAAGGTGCCCGTCGTGGATGGCACGCTCAAGGAGTACCAGGCATACCTGCCCGCGGGCAGTACCCCCACACCTACTCCCAGCGAAACCGGCACCCACACTGATGGCGCACAGACAGACGGTGCCGCACCGGCAACAGGCGGCCACTGACACCCACGCCGGCGTCGCAGGCACGCCGGCATGAAGAAGGAGGGGATCCCGGCGGGATCCCCTCCTTCTTTCGTGTACGGCAGGCTGCGTGCCCGCGTTGGTTACGGTTCGAACTTGTAGCCCAGGCCGCGGACGGTCACCAGGTACCGCGGGAGCGAGGGGTCGGGTTCGATTTTGCTCCGGAGCCGTTTCACGTGGACGTCAAGCGTTTTCGTATCGCCCACATAATCTGACCCCCAGACCCTGTCGATTAGCTGTCCGCGGGTCAGCACCCGGCCGGAATTCCTGAGCAGCATCTCGAGAAGTTCAAACTCCTTCAAGGGAAGCGGCACCTGCTCGCCCCCCACGCTGACCACGTGGCGCTCGATGTCCATCCGCACCGGTCCGGCCTGGACCGTGGAGGAGACGAGTTCTTCCGGTTCGCCCTGCCGCCGGAGCACAGCCCGGACACGGGCCACCAGCTCGCGCGACGAGTACGGCTTGGTGACGTAGTCGTCGGCGCCCAGTTCGAGCCCCACGACCTTGTCGATTTCTGAATCCTTGGCGGTAAGCATGATCACCGGGACACTCGAACGCTGGCGCAACTGCCGGCATACTTCCGTCCCCGACAGGCCAGGCAGCTGCAGGTCCAGCAGCACCAGGTCAGCCCCGTTGCGGTCGAACTCCATGAGCGCATCCACGCCGTTGTCGACGACCTCAACCTCGAAGCCTTCCTTGCCCAGCAGATAGGACAGGGGATCGCTGAACGATTCCTCGTCCTCAACAATAAGAATCCTGCTCAAGCGGTAACTCCTCGTTCATGGGCGCCGGCGGCGTCCTTTGGTTCCTTGGCATTCTGCGCTTGGCCTTCCATCTCCGGCAGGCGCAGCGTGAACGTCGATCCCTGCCCGGGCTGGGACCAGACGGTGACCTCCCCGCCATGGTTGGAGATGACATGCTTGACGATGCTCAGTCCGAGCCCTGTGCCGCCGGTATGCCGGGAGCGTGCGGAATCCACACGATAAAAGCGCTCGAATACCCGTTCCTGGTCCTCGGCGGAGAGTCCCTCGCCCTGATCCGTTACGGAGATGGCGATCAGGCCCTCCTTGGCGCGCACCCCGATCCCCACGCGGGTGTTCTCGGGCGAATAGCGGATGGCGTTGTCGATCAGGTTGCGCAGTGCCGTCACCAGGAGGTCCTGGTCGCCGTAGACCTTCGCGTCGATCCGGCCGCCGATGACGATCTGGATGTTCTTGCTCTCGGCCGGCAACTGCGAGCGGTCCACTGCCTCCGAGATCACATCATTGATGTCCACGGGATGGCCCTCTTGTGCCACGTTTGCGCCCTGCAGGCGTGACAGTTCGATGATGTCCTGGACCAACGCCGCGAGACGGGCGGACTCCTTGTGCATGCGCGCGGCGAAACGGCGTACGGCCTTTTCATCGTCTGCTGAAGACTCCAGCGCCTCCGCCAGCAGCGAGATGGCACCCACCGGTGTTTTCAGTTCATGGGATACGTTGGCCACGAAGTCGTTACGGATCTCCTCCGTACGCGTTATCTCGGTCCGGTCATCGGCCAGGAGGAGGATGTATTCCTCGCCAAGCATGGCCGCCCTCACCTGCACGATCATGGTGCCCTGCCCCACCGGGCCGCGCTGGAGCTCGAGCTTCTTTTCCAGGATGACGCCGTCCCGGCGGACATTTGCCGTCATCTCCAGGAGTTCCCGGTGCACCACCGTGTGGCCACGCACCAGGCCGTACGCATAGGCGGCAGGACTTGCCCGGACCACGCCGTCAATGGCGTCCACCACCACGAATGCCTTACCGATGACGGCCAGCACTTCCGCGGCTCCCGGCGGCAGGGCGGGCTCATCGAATTCGACGTCGACGATCCTGCGCTGCTGTTCGCTGACCCTGAACGCGAGCACGCCGAAGACACCAAACGACAGGCCGAGCAGGCCGGCGATGACACCGATGAGCATTGGATCCACGGCTCAAGCTTATGCTTTCGAAACGTCTGAAAAGCTGCCGCGGGTCCATAACGCGATGGATTCAGCTAACGTTCATCTAGAGATGAGTAACAGTTCACCCGGCACTGGAAAAGTGGCAAGTTGGACTAACGGATCGGTGACACGAGACTCTGGCTGCCATCGCGGCGTGGCGGAGTTCCAAGGAAAGGACGCCTACGTGCGTAAGGTTTTTCAGGAAGAGCTCGCCCACGTGGGTGAGGACCTCATCGAAATTTCAAAGTTGGTCAGCGAAGCGATCGCCAAGGCAACCACGTCGTTTGAGGTCGCCGACGTCGACCTGGCGCAGGATGTCATCGCGGCGGATGCCCGTATTGACTTCCTCCAGAACAGCCTTGATGAGCGCGCAATCGACATCCTCGCTCTCCAGGGTCCGGTGGCAAGTGACCTGCGGATGATCGTGGGCTCCCTGCGTATGAGCGCGTCGTTGGAACGCATGGGTGACCTCGCACGCCACATCGCCCAGCTGGCCCGCCTCCGCTTCCCCGCCAACGTTATCCCGGCGTCCCTGACGGAGACGTTCAAGAGCTTTGCCGAACACGACATCCTGATCGCCAACAAGGTCACCCAGCTGCTGGAGACCAGGGACCTCGAAGTTGCCCGCGACATCCTTAAGGCGAATTCTGAGGTGAACGACCTGCACCTGAGCGTCTTCAAGGCCATCGCCCGCAGTGACTGGCAGGAATCCCCCGCCACCACCGTGGACGTCGCCCTGGCCAGCCGCTACTTCGAGCGTTTTGCCGACCACGGCGTGTCCGTTGCCCAGAAAGTCAGCTATCTCGTGACGGGCGCCTGGCACCCGAACAGCAGCGTCGAGCACGGCTGACAGTTCTCGTCCGCCCAAACGGCGAACGACGGCGGCTGGTCACCTGAGGTGACCAGCCGCCGTCGTCTGTTTAACGCGAAGTCAGGCCCGGCTGAGCTGCGTCTAAGGGAGGAACGACCGAGCAGCCAGCGGGATTCTTGACGGAGCTCTACTTCTTGCCCTGGTTGGCGACGGCCAGGATGGCCTCGGCCGCGGCCTCGGGGTCGAGGTAGGTTCCGCCGCGCTTGACCGGCTGGAAGTTCTCGTCCAGGTCGTACACCAGCGGGATGCCGGTGGGGATGTTCAGGCCGGCGATGGCCTCATCGCTGATCTCGTCGAGGTGCTTCACCAGCGCGCGCAGGGAGTTGCCGTGGGCCGTGACGAGGACCGTCTTGCCGGACTTCAGGTCTTCCTTGATGTCTGATTCCCAGTACGGAAGCAGCCGGACCAGGACGTCCTTGAGGCACTCGGTGCGGGGCAGGTCATCGCCCAGGCCGGCGTAGCGGGGGTCGCTCGCCTGGGAGAACTCCGAGTTGTCATCCAGGGGCGGCGGCGGGGTGTCGTAGGAACGGCGCCATTCCATGAACTGCTCCTCGCCGTATTCGGCGAGGGTCTGGGCCTTGTCCTTGCCCTGCAGAGCGCCGTAGTGGCGCTCGTTGAGGCGCCAGTCGCGCTTGACCGGGATCCAGCCGCGGTCGGCCTTGTCCAGGGCAATGTTGGCGGTGTTGATGGCCCGCTTCAGGAGCGACGTGTAGAGGATGTCCGGGAGCACGTCGTGCTCAACCAGGAGCTCACCCCCGCGTGCTGCTTCCTCGCGGCCCTGATCGTTCAGGTCAACGTCCACCCAGCCGGTGAACAGGTTCTTGGCGTTCCATTCGCTGTGGCCGTGGCGCAGCAGAATCAGCTTATAAGTCATGATTTTCATCCTAGCCGAGCAGACGCTGCTGCTGCCGAGCGTTACATAAATCGCGCGGTAGTCTGGGGCGGTGGTGCAGAAAGCAGAGCGGGTGACTCACCCCATAACAGGGGTCAGCCGGGCCAACCGCGGACGGCCGGTCGGCAACGTGACCCGCGGCACCACCAACCCCAACCGCATGCGCCGGCTGGACCGCTGGCTGGCCGGGCCGCAGGCCTGGCGGCTCCGGTCCGCGGCCGACCCGCTCGTGGTCGACCTGGGCTACGGCGCATCCCCGGCCACCGCCGTCGAACTTTTCGAGAGGCTTGCCGCTGTCCGGCCCGATGTGCGCGTCTGCGGCATCGAAATCGAGCCGGACAGGGTGCTGGCCGCCAAGGCCCTTGAACGTCCCGGCCTCAGCTTCGTGATGGGTGGCTTTGAGCTCCCCGTGCCTGGCCGGCCAGTCCTGGTGCGGGCCTTCAACGTGCTCCGCCAATACGAGGAAGCGGACGTCCCGGGCATCTGGCGGCTGGTGCAGGACAGGCTCGCCCCGGACGGGCTCTTCATCGACGGGACCTGCGACGAAATCGGCCGGCGCGTCACATGGATAGCGCTGGATGCCGCGCGTCCGCTGACCCTGAGCATGTCCATGCGCTTTGGCAGTTTTCAGCTGCCGTCCGATGTGGCCGAACGCCTGCCCAAGGCGCTCATCCACCGGAACGTTCCCGGCGAACGCGTCCACGGGCTGTTGCAGGCCATGGACAAGGCGTGGCTGGAGTCGGCGCCGCTGGCATCTTTCGGAAACAGGCAACGCTGGACGGCCATGTGCAGGACGCTGCTCGACGGCGGGTGGCCGGTCCACGACGGACCGTCGCGGTGGCGGCTGGGGGAACTCACCGTCGGCTGGGAAGCCGTGGCCCCGGAGGGCTAATGCCGGGAATTACCAGGGGCCGTACGGATCCCTGTTGCGGCTGCCGCCGCGGCCGGCGTCCTTGACCGCAGGGCGGACGTCCGCCAGATAGATGGATGCTGCCACGACGGCCGCCAAGCCGAAGAGGCCCAAGGACCCGAGCAGGCTGCCTCCGCGGTACGTGGCTAGTGCCAGTGCTCCAACGGCCAGTGCGCCGCCAGTGAGCGCCAGCCAGAACGTCTTGGTCCGTTTGCCCACGGCCTGAAAGGCGTTGGCCCTGTGACGGACACAGTCAAAGAAGGCCCACACCTCCAGCGCGAGAGCCACGAATAGGAGGATGAATCCAACTCCAGATTCGACATAGTCAATCAGTACTGTTCCGTCCACCTGTCAAGCCTAACTGGCCAAAGCCTCTAAAGCCTGCTGCAAATCGGACCAAAGGTCTTCAACGTTTTCGATTCCGACACTCAACCTGACCAGGTTCTCGGGGACGCTGACCGGCTCGGCCACGTGCCGGCGTCGTCGTTCAATGAGCGATTCCACACCGCCGAGCGAGGTGGCGGGCAGCCACAGCTGCAGGGCCCGGACCAGCTTGTCGGCGGCGTCGGGACCGGTGAGGTCCCCTGCCGGCGCAACCTGGATGCACAGTATGGAGCCGAAGCCGGACATCTGGGACTTGGCGCGGTCGTGGCCCGGGTCCGTGGCGAGGCCGGGATAGCGGATACCTTCGACCTGCGGGTGCGAGGCCAGCCGTTCAGCCAGGACTGCCGCGGACGCCTGCGAGCGTTCGATCCGCAGGGCGAGAGTCCGCAGCCCCCGCAGGGCAAGCCAGGCTTCGAACGGGCCCGGGATGGCGCCGTGGATGGTGCGGTGGTGGAGCAACGTATCCCGCAGTCCCTGGTTGGAGGTCACCAGGGCGCCCAGAACGACGTCGGAATGCCCGGCCAGATATTTGGTCACCGAATGAAGGACGACGTCGGACCCGAGGCTCAGCGGCTGCTGCACCAGAGGGGTGGAAAAGGTGTTGTCCGTGACAACGATCGCTCCGGCGTCGTGCGCAGCCTGGGTCAGCGCCCGGACGTCCGCGATGCCGAGCATGGGATTTGTCGGGCTTTCCAGCCACAGCATGGCCGCCGGGTTGCCGTCCGCGGGGGCGAGCTGGGCGATGACGGCGTCGGTGTCGGCGATGTCCACCAAGCGGAGCTCGAGGAAGCCCTTTTCCGCCAGTTCTGAGGCCATCACCAGCGAGCCGGAGTAGCTGTGCGTCGGCATCACCAATGCTCCCCCGGCGGGAAGGAGCGAGAGGGCCGAGCTGACGGCGGCCAGGCCGGAGGCGTAGAGGAGGCCCGGCAGCGCCGCACCTTCAAGCTGCCCCAGCGCTTCCTCGAACGGGTCCCACGTGGGGTTGGAGTAGCGGCCGTAGCCGCGGTCGCCGTCGTCCAGGGCACCGGTGCCGAAGTAGGTGGAGGACATCACGATCGGCGGGTTGACCGGCTCGTCCCGTTCGCGCGCGGGGCGGCCGGCGGCCACAACCACCGTCTCAGCCGAAAGGGATGCGGCATGGTGTTGGGAAAGGCTCATGAACAAAGGGTACTTTGGGCTCCCGCCGCGGGGAAAAGCGGTTCCGGGCGCGGGCGGCTTCCTGTCGGTGATTGTAGGTAGGCTGGATGAGTGAATAATCAGAGTCCCGGACTTTTCATCGCTTTCGAAGGCGGTGACGGCGCAGGCAAGTCCACGCAGGCTGCCCTGCTGGCCGGGGCTCTTGAATCCCGCGGCCTGACCGTGCTGCGGACCAGGGAACCGGGCGGAACACCGATTGGCGAAAAACTCCGCTCCCTCGTGCTGGACCACGGCCACGGCCACATCGATGCCCATACAGAAGCGCTGATTTTCGCGGCATCCCGGGCTGCCCACGCCAGCCAGGTCATCCGGCCCGCGCTGGAGCGCGGCGACGTGGTGCTGACCGACCGGTACATCGATTCCTCCGTTGCGTACCAGGGGGCGGGGCGTGATCTGGGCACGGATGCCGTCCGGAGCGTCAATGAGTGGGCCACCTCCGGGCTGATTCCTGATCTCACCGTGCTGCTGGATGTGCACCCCGCAGACGGCCGCAGCCGCCGCACGGCCGGTGACGCCGCAGAGGACCGGCTGGAATCGGAAGCCGACGAATTTCATGCACGGATCCGGCAGGCCTTTCTGGATCTTGCCGCGGCCCGTCCGGACAGCTACCTGGTGCTTGAGGCGCAGCTGTCCGTCGATGAGATTGCCGCCCGCATCCTGGACCGCGTGGAGCGGCTGCTGGCAGTCTCCGGCAGGAGCACCCGATGACGGTATGGGACGATCTCCAGGGCCAGTCTGCCGTCGTCGCACAGCTGCAGCAGGCGGCAACGGGTGATGGACTCACCCATGCCTGGCTGTTCACCGGCCCGCCGGGCTCCGGCAGGTCGAATGCGGCCAAGGCCTTTGCCGCGGCCCTGAACTGCGATCAGGACGACGTGTCCCGGCGCGGCTGCGGCGAGTGCCACGCCTGCAGGACCATCCTCGGCGAAACCCATGCCGACGTCGTTTTTGTGCGGACCGAAAAGGTGACCATCACCATCGAGGAGGCCCGGGAACTGGTCTCCACTGCAGGCAACAGGCCCTCGTCGGGCCGGTGGCGGGTCATCGTGGTGGAGGACGCCGACCGCATGGCAGAGCGCACCACGAATGTTCTGCTGAAGGCCATCGAGGAACCCACGCCGCGGACCGTCTGGATGCTGTGCGCACCGTCCCCGGCGGATGTCCTGGTCACCATCCGGTCGCGGTGCCGGGCCGTAGCCCTCCGGCTTCCCCCGGCCGCCGACGTCGCGGCGCTGCTGGTGAAGCGCGACGGCGTCGATCCGGCCGTGGCGGAACGCGCGGCACGCGCAGCGCAAAGCCATGTGGGGATTGCCCGCCGGCTGGCCCGCGACGCCGAGGCCAGGGAGCGCCGCCTGGAGACTGTCCGTTTCCCGCTGGGCCTCCGGGGCATTACGGCCGCCGTGATGATGGCTGATAAACTGGTCAAGATCGCCACCGAGGAGGCCAACAGCTCCAATGAGGAGCGGGACGCCGCCGAGAAGGCCGCACTGCTGGCCACGCTGGGCGCCCCCGAAACCGGCACTCTCCCGCCCGCGATGCGCAGCCAGGTGAAACAGCTTGAGGATGATCAGAAACGGCGCGCCAAGCGGTCCATCACGGACTCCCTGGACCGCACGCTGACCGACCTCCTCTCCTTTTACCGGGATGTGCTGATCATCCAGATGGGGAATTCGGTAGAGCTCGTCAACGTTGAGTTGAGGAGTGAACTGGAGGATTTCGCAGGCCGCTCGGGACCGGAGGTCACCCTCGCCCGGATGGACGCCATCAACAAGGCGAGGAAACGCATCACTACGACCAACGTCGCACCGCTTTTGACCATCGAGGCAATGGCCGCCGGCCTGATCTAGGCCAACGTCCAGTCCTGTCTTGCCTGACGCCGCCAAACGCTCTGCCCCAAGGAGAACCGCATGATGTCCACACCTCCCCTGACCCCGCGGTCGCGGTCGCTCGCGGCTGCGGTGCGGGCTGCCGGAGCGATGGCTGCGGTCCTGTTGCTGACGTCGTGCAGCTTCCTCGGGCTTTCCAAGGACGGCAGCCAGGGAAATGCCACAGGTCAGGCCGACCCCTCCATCGCTGCTGCGGCTCCGGAGGGGCTGGAGGATTTCTACTCCCAGAAAGTGGTGTGGGAGCCCTGCGAGGACAAGATGCAGTGCGCCAAGGTCAAGGTGCCGCTGGATTATGCCAAGCCGGACGGCGCAACCCTTGAAATCGCCGCTCTGAAGATGCCCAGCACGGGCGGCAAGAAACAGGGCAGCCTGCTGGTCAACCCGGGTGGACCGGGGGCCTCCGGCTATGACTTCGTCAAGGACGCCGGCTTCAGCAATTTCTCTGACAAAGTGCGGGCCAACTACGACCTCATCGGTTTCGATCCGCGCGGGGTCAAACGGTCGGCGCCCGTGGTGTGCCTGACCGACAAGGAACGGGACGAGGCGCGGGAGAAGATCTACGCTCCCGAGACGGACGCCGGTCTCGCCACGCTGCTGGCCGACAACAAGGCGATTGCGCAGAAGTGTGCCCAAAAGACGGGGCCGGTGCTGGGTCATATCGACACCGTCAGCGCAGCCAAAGACCTCGATGTCCTCCGGGCGGTCGTCAACGACGCAAAGCTCAATTATGCGGGGTTCTCCTACGGAACCTTCCTCGGCTCCACCTACGCCTCATTGTTCCCGGACAACGTTGGGCGGATGCTGCTTGACGGAGCGATCGACCCTTCCCTCGGCGCTGAGGAGCTCACTCTGGGCCAGGCCAAGGCCTTCGATAAGGCACTCCGCGCCTACGTCGAGCACTGCATGCAGCAGGAAAGATGCCCGCTGAGCGGGACCATTGACGACGGCGTGCAGCAGATCAGCGACGTCATCCAGTCAGTCACCGCCGCACCGCGTGCGGCGCAGGATGGCCGGGTTGTGGGCGGGAACACGTTTGTCAGCGGCCTTATCGTGCCCCTGTACGCCAACGAGAACTGGCCCGCCCTGACCCAGGCCCTTGAGGCAGCCATGCAGGGCGACATCAGCCTCATGCTCCGCCTGGCGGATCTGGGAGCCAACCGCAGTTCGAACGGAAAGTACACCTCGAACACGACTTTCGCATTCTCCGCAATCAACTGCCTTGACTACCCCATGACCAGCGATCCTGCGGCCATGCGGGCCGAGGAGCAGCGGCTCCGTGAGGCGTCACCGACGCTCGGGTACTTCTTCGCCTACGGCGGCACGAACTGCGCCAACTGGCCGTACAAGAACGTCCGGACCGCTCCCGCCCCGGCAGAATACACGGGCTCATCGCCGATCGTGGTGGTCGGCACCACAGGAGATCCCGCGACGCCCGTGGAGTGGGCGGGCGCCCTGAGCAAGCAATTGGGCAACTCTTCCCTGCTGACCTGGAAAGGCCAGGGCCACACCGCCTACGGCCGGGCCAACAGCTGCATCAGGGACGCCGTGGATTCATACCTCGTGGAAGGCAAGGAGCCTGCGGACAAGACTGTCTGCTGACCGGCCTGCGAGTCGCTGCATTGGGGCGCCGTTCCGGCGTCATTTTGACCCGGACGCAGGGACTCTATTACAGTTGACTCTTGCATGAACCGGCCGGGTTTTCCCGGTTGATTGGTGCGGTGCTTCCTTAGCTCAGTCGGTAGAGCGTTTCACTCGTAATGAAAAGGTCATCAGTTCGATTCTGATAGGAAGCTCGGGAAGAACCCCGTATTGTCGTTGATTCCGACGATGATGCGGGGTTTTTTGCTGGTTAAGGTGGGACCTCCGCCTGAGGTCAGGGCACGCTTTCTACTCCTTCCGGAACTCGCCGCGACGGTGCCGCGTTCGACGCCGCTGAACCTTCGCGTCACCAGCCGCCACGCGTCGGCGTATGTCCCTTTCGGGCATCGTCGGGCATTGCCATTTCAGCCCGCAGGCCCAGGAGCCGGATCGGACGGCCCGCTTCGATTCCGGCGGCGAGGTCCAAGGCCCGGGCGAGTATCTCGTTGCGGTCGAATGTCTCGGGAATCTTCTTCGCGTGGGTCTTGGTGAAGAACGGCGCGTACCGGACTTTAAGGGTCAGCCCAACCACGGGCCGCCCTTCGGCCACAACATCCTCAAGGACATGCGCTGTCAGCTCCCTCACGGCGTCGTCCACCTCGGCCGGCTCGGTCAGGTCCCGCTGGAAGGTGGTCTCCCGGCTGTGCCCGCGGGCAACCCAGGGTGTGTCATCCACGACGCTGGCGCCGTCCCCGCGTCCGAGCTCCGCGTACCAGGGACCCATTTTGGGGCCGAACTCCGGGACCAGGTCTTGGGGGTCGGACGCTGCGAGCTCGGCGACTGTCTTGATGCCGAGTCTGGCCAGCCGGCCCGACACTTTGGTTCCGACTCCCCACAGGTCCTTGGTGGGCCGGCTGCCCATGACGTCGAGCCAGTTCCCGGCAGTGAGACGGAAGACGCCGGCCGGCTTGCCGAAACCGGTGGCCACCTTGGCTCGGACCAAGGTGTCGCCGATGCCCACGCTGCAATGCAGCTGCGTTCGCTCCAGGACAGCGGCCTGCACCTGCCGGGCGTAGGCTTCCGGGTTCTCTGTCTCAGTGCCTATAAAGGCTTCATCCCAGCCCAGCACCTGCACGGTGGCGCCGGGCTGCGCGCGCAGGGTGGCCATCACCGTCTCAGACGCCGCAAGGTAAGCCTCCTGATCGACGGGCAGAATCACTGCCTCGGGCACTTTCCGGGCTGCAATGCGCAAGGGCATTCCCGAACCCACGCCGAACGCCCTGGCCTCGTACGATGCGGTGGACACCACAGCTCGTTCCGTGGGATCGCCCCGACCGCCGACAATGATCGGCTTGCCCGCAAGCTCCGGCCGCCGGAGCACTTCGACCGCCGCAATGAACTGGTCGAGATCGACATGCAGCACCCACCGGATTCCGCTCACGCCACCAGTCTGCCCTAAACATCCCCACCAAGCACCGGCTCTCCGCCGGGCTTGGCCGCTGAGCACCAAAACCTGCTCCTGTACGCGGACCGGGATCCCTTTTTGAGGACGCGCCCGCCGCTTAGGGGCCGCCTTGTGGGTCGGCCTGGATCAAGATTCCGCCCAGGCCCACGCCGCTGCGGGCCGTCCTTTTCCGACCGGCGCGGCAGGGGTGGCTGCCTTGACCAGCCGTGAGTTCCGGGCCAGTTCCCTACCCAGATTGGAGGTGTCGGGTTCGTTCTCCGAGGCGGCTGCTGAGAGATCGCGCATGAGGCGGGCGACGTCGGCAGTGCTGAACTTCTCCCCCAGCAGGGCGCGGGTGAGCATCTCGTTCACCCAGAGCGCGTCCAGCGCTGCTTTGGCGGCGGCCATGATGATGGCGGTGTGATCGAAGGGCAGATCGGCGGTAACGGCCAGCTGCTGGTAGACGACGCCCCCGGGCTCGTCCTCCGGGTCGATCACGGCAAGATGGGCGATTGAGAGGGTGGGTCCGCGGGGGTCACGGTCGGGGTTGTCGAAAGCACCCGTGTTCATCAGGAACAGGACATGCTCTTCCGGAATGTTGACCTTCGTTTCGAGCGCGCGGAGCGCTGCCTCCCCCAGCCGCTCCATCGGACGCAGGAGCACGCCTGGCAGGGCAGCCTGGCCGGCATACGGCTCGAACTCGCGGACGCCGAGCACAACGCGCCACTGGCCTTCGCGGAGAATCAGGGGCACCGTGTCGATGGAGACGAGCGGCTGCTGCGGAAGGTCACTCTTGGTCATGCGTCAATTCTTCTCTAAGTTCGAGGATGATTGCGCGGCGGCAGTTTCGGCCGCGCAGGTAGGCGCGGGCACCGAGCGGGGGCTGGCGTTCGAATGCATCCAGCTCCCGCTCGGCGTTGGCCAGGCGTGCGGCGACCGTATGCGGTTCCATGTCGGGTCCTTTCGTCGGTGCCGTTGGATTGCCTAGGACGCGATGTTGCCGAGGACTGCGCGGACGTCGGCGAAGGACTGGCGGCGGATGAACTGGCCGTTGGCCCAGACCGGCTGCAGCAGCGACTCCTCTTCCTGCTCCGGGGTGGCTTTCTCCACGAGGTACAGCTCGCCGTCGTTGTTGCGGAACACGGCCAGGCGTCCGGTGGCGGACTTCTTGGTTCCGTTGTCGGTGGCCGGGTCCTTGAGCAGGTTGTGCTCGACGTCGTTGATCCTGGCCCAAGTGGCCTTGATGGCCGAGGCGAGGCTGTCGCGGGTGACGTACTGGTAGGAGAAGGATCCGACCCCGAAGACGATGTTTTCAGAGGCGAAGCCCATGGCTTCCAGTCGGGTCCAGATGTCCTTGGCACGGCCGATGGTGATGGAGTCGCCGTAGATGAGGCCGATGTGCTTGTCGAGGACCTTGTAGCCCTTGGCGTTGGTGGTGCCGCCGAAGACGTTCCAGAGCAGCTGGACCGCTCCGTAGAACTCCGGGGACTCGTCCGTGGTGCGGGCCTGGGCGGCGAAGACGGCCCCGGGGCGGGACATCGTGCCGCAGATGATGTCTGCGGGATCACCGGAGTCGGGGCGGATGACGAGCTTGCCGTCGCGCTCCAGGATCCGGTCTTTCAGGGCCGGCAGGATCTGGGTGAGGACCTTGAAGAAGTCATCAGTGTCGGAAACCACGGACACGATGCCGGACTTGTGCTTGTCCAGGATGCGCTCAAAGGTTTCAAGTTCACTGGATTCGCTGATGCCTGCGCACATCACCGAGTGTTCGGTGGCCGGGACCGAGCCGAGAACCAGTCCGTTGTCCTTCCCGGCTTCAGACGGGTAGTAGCGGTTGACCCAGTCGAGGGTTGCAAGCGAATCGCTGCCCGTGAAGGACAGCAGGTGTCCGGCGCCGCTGGCTGCTGCGGCTGCCGTACCGGTCATTCCCCGGTAGGAGAAGTCGTGCAGCTGCCAGTTCACGGTCGCCCGGTCCACGCCTGTGACTTCCGCGGCCTCGTCCAGGATGCCGCGGTAGTGGTCGGCGATGGTCGCTGTGGTGGAGGGGTGCCAGACAGCGGCGGAGAGGACCGTCTCGATGTAGTTGACGAGCCAGAAGAATTCCGGCTCCGTGTTCTCGATCGTGAAGGAGGGAACACGCAGGGGCACCTTGGTGCCTTCAGGAACAGCGCGGAAGATCAGGGGCAGGCAGCCGCGGCGGTGCAGGGCGCGGACGTGGTCGGTCTCGATGTCGTTCGGACCGAGGATCGATTCGAGTACGGCTGCGTATTCGGCGACGGCCTCGTCCTCGTCTGCTGCGAAGAAGGGTGCGAACGCTTCGATGCAGTAGGACTGCAGGAAGGCCTGGAGGCCGAAGTGGACTGCCTTGGTGACGCCGTCGATACGGGAACCGCGGCTGGTGTAGTTGCTGAGGATACCGGTGGTCCCTTCGGGGTAGAGCGCGCGGTGGCCCAGCTTGTAAGCGTCCGTCTCAAACAGGGCGGCGGTGACGGACGGGGCGGTGATTCGGGTGCTGAGGGCGGTGCTCATGGTTACTTGGTCCCTTCGAGGAGGTGGTGAATCAGAGGTGAGACGCTGGCCCCGACTGCGGGGTTGACGGCGCCGGGGTGGGAGTCGGTGGTAAAGATGTTGCCGAAGTGCTCGTTCAGCGCGGCGGCGTTGCCGGAGAACACCCCGTGGCTGACCCAAAGGTCGAGGCGTTCCTTGTGCAGGCCGGTGGCTTCGGCGAGGCCCCGGAAGGTACCTCCGCCGTCGCAAATGTCATCAACGACCAGGAACCTGCCGTCGGCGGGAAGTTCTTCGCACTCGAAGTGCGAGAGCCGGCCGGTGATGAAGTCGCGATGCTTGGTGGCGTAGTAGACGGGCAGGCCAAGGGTTGCCGCAGTCTTTTCCGTCCGTTCCCTCGCTCCGGCATCGGGGCAGATGATGCCGGCGTATCCGGCCAGGTGCTTGCGGAGGACCTTCTTGATCACGGCGTCGGAGCGGACCACGCGCAGGTTGTTCACCAAGGCGGGCATCGTCTCGGAGTGCGGGTCGAAGCAGACGACCTCGTCGGCTTCCATGGCGTTGATCAGGTTGGCGTATACCCTCGCCCCAAACGGGTTGCCGCGGTCCTGCCGGGCGCCGGGGAGGTACGGGATGAGGGCCGTGACCTTGTGGCCGCCCTGGTGGGCGTAATCGATCCACATGCCGGCGGTGACGTAATCGTTCGCGTCCGTTCCGGTCAGGTACAGGTAGAGCGGGGTTTCGCCGTCCATGACCCTGTCGGTCTGGATGTGACATTCCCCGGCGGGGAAACGCATCTCGGTGGCCCGGGAGAAGGAGGTCCAGCCCTGCGGAAACTTTGCGAATGTCGTGATCATGTTGCAACTCTAACAGATTAATCGTCATTTGACGATTAATCTGCGGGAAGTGCATCGCTCAAGGTGATTTTCCTGACGCGTGACCAGGCCGGATCGTCCCTTGGCTCCGAAAAAGCAGCCCTCCGATGAGCCCGGCCAGGGCCGCCGGCAGGGCGACTAGACCGGCTATCTGTGGGGTCAGAGACGGGGGTGTCGTGATCATCGTCGCCATGCCGGCCAGCACTGCCGGCGCGGCCACGCAGATCGTTACCCACAGCGGGTAGCTCCGGACCTGTGACCAGACCGCTGCCGCAATCGACGCGGCAGACCCCGCGAGCATGAACAGCCTGCCCACGCGCAGCCGCTCGATGAACTCCGGGACAGGCTCGTAAAAGAAGAATGCAGTCCGCTCCAGAGAGATACCCGTCAGGACCATGGAGACGACAACCAGGGCGGCCCAAGGCAGGGATCTCCCCCTCCACCACCGGCGGACGACATAGCGTTCGTCGTCGTTCTGCCAACTCATCACAGGTTGAGCCTAGCCGCCTGCGGGACCGACCCAACCGCAAGGTTGACCACTATAAGCATGCTGTTCATGCACACTTTCCAATTGGGTCATATGGGCAGGCCTACGATTGCCGGCGTCCCCAACGACGAACAGAAGCCGAGGCTACGTCATGCCCAAATCACTTCGCAATTCTCCTGAGACGACACCCAACATCCGAAAACCCGAACATCCCTCCGCACCCTCCGGGTCTCCCGGTCCCCTCTTCAGCGGGCCGTCCCTGCTCAATGGACTGCGCGCAGACCTACCGTCATCACTAGTCGTATTCCTTGTGGCGCTGCCCTTGTCGCTGGGCATCGCCGCGGCCTCCGGAGCACCCATCATGGCCGGGCTCATTGCCGCGGCGGTCGGCGGCATTGTTGCCGGCAGCCTGGGTGGTTCGGTCATGCAGGTCAGCGGCCCCGCGGCCGGCCTGACCGTGGTCGTGGCCGGCCTGATCGAACAATTCGGGTGGCCGGCCACGTGCGCCATCACGGCCGCAGCCGGCCTGCTGCAGATACTCCTTGGTATCAGCAAAGTCGGCCGCGCGGCCCTCGCCATTTCGCCGATCGTGGTCCACGCCATGCTCGCCGGCATCGGCGTCACCATCGTGCTGCAGCAGTTGCATGTCCTGCTCGGTGCAGAAGCGGGCAAATCCGCATGGGACAACATCGAACACATCCCGGCGACCCTTGCCTCACTCAACGTGCAGGCGCTGATGCTGGGCGGAATCGTCATTGCCATCCTCGTGGCCTGGAAATACGTTCCGGCCCGCGTCCAGCGAATTCCCGGTGCCCTCGTCGCCGTCATCGTGGCAACCCTCCTGTCCGTCGTCCTGGCATCCGACGTTGAGCGGATCAGCTTCAGCGGAAACGTCTTCGACGCCATAGCCCTGCCCGAGCTCCCCACGGGAGAGTGGAACGCGGTCGCTATGGGTGTCATCACCATGACCCTGATCGCGAGCATGGAGTCGCTGCTTTCAGCGGTCGCCGTGGACAAGATGCACACGGGCCCCCGCACCAACTTCGACCGTGAACTCATCGGCCAGGGCAGCGCGAACATGGTCTCCGGACTCATCGGAGGCCTGCCCATCACCGGTGTGATCGTCCGCAGCGCCACCAACGTCGACGCCGGCGCCCAGACGCGCAAATCGGCAGTGCTCCACGGCATCTGGATCCTGGTGTTCTCCCTCCTCTTCGCCGGCCTGTTGCAGACCATTCCCAAGGCCGTCCTTGCCGGCCTCCTGATCGTCATCGGAGTGCGCCTGGTCAAGCCCGCGGACATCAGGACAGCACTGAAGACCGGAGACATGTTCGCCTACGGCGTCACCTTGTTCTGCGTCATCTTCATGAACCTCCTCGAAGGCGTCCTCATCGGATTGGTGCTAGCCTCAGCCTTCGTCCTGTGGCGCGTGCTGCGGCCCACGATGTTCGCCGAACCCGTCGGCGGACCTGAAACCAGCCGCTGGCGCGTGGTCATTGAAGGATCCTGCAGCTTCTACTCCCTCCCGCGCCTTACCCGCGTCCTGAACTCCGTACCGGCAGGAACCGACGTCTCCGTCGAACTGTCCACTGACTTCCTGGACCACGCCGTGTACGAAACCATCGAATCCTGGCGGAAGCAGCACCTCAGCACCGGCGGAACCGTGCATTTCGACGAACACGGCGACGAGGTCTTCCACGACGCAGCAGCCACGCCCCCCAGCCGCCGGCAACCCCGCACCTTCCCCCTGGCACCCCGCAAGGCCTGGCAGGAAGGCGCCGACCTCAACCCCGCCGCCCTGGATGGAGACCTCCCGGACCCCGTCCAGTCGCTCCTCCTTGGCATCGACAAGTACCACCTGCGCCACGCAGACCACGCCCTCACCCACGCCCAGGACATGGCCGAAACCCAGAACCCGGACACCCTGTTCCTGACCTGCGTGGATTCCCGCGTGAACCCGAACCTCATCACCAGCAGCGGCCCCGGCGACCTGCTCACCCTGCGCAACATCGGAAACGTCGTCTGCGCCGACAACGAGGACCCCTCCACCGAATCCGCGCTGAAGTTCGCCGTGCAAAACCTGTCGATCGACTCCATCGTGGTCTGCGGCCACTCCAACTGCGGAGCCATGAAAGCCGTCCTTGCCAGCCCCGGCTCGGGCGCTCACGCCGCAGGACAAGCCCGCGACGTCCTCGACGTATGGATCGACCACGCCCGCGGCAGCTACGAAGAACTCCTGACCGGCCACCCTGTAGCACAGGCCGCGAGAGTGGAAGGCTACAGCCAGCTGGACCAGCTTGGCATGGTCAACGTCGCCGTCCAGCTCCAGAAGCTCGAGAGCCACCCACTCCTCAAGGCCCCCGTAGCGGAAGGCCGCGTCCACCTCACCGGCCTCTTCTACGACATCTCCACCGCCCGGGTCATCCTCATCACTACCGAAGGCATCAAGAACCTGGACCCAGCCTTGGTGAGCGCCGGAACTGTTGAATCCGATACATCCGCGGTCTGATCCCGGTGAGTTAGGACCCCCTCCAAACACACGTTCACGGCCGGTCCTCCCCAAGGGCTGTCCACGGCCAGAATTCTTCGTCCCGCTGCGGACAGCCCTATCCGTTTCCCGACTTTTCAGCCCCAGGAGTTAACTATGACCACGACTTCCCTCTCCCGCCGAAACTTCCTCGGCGGCACCGCCGCGGCGGGCCTCGGCTTCGTCTTCGCCGGTGCCGGCAGCCTCGACGCCTTTGTGCGTCCGGCTTCGGCCGCGACAGGCACCGCCACCGGATACGGCGCGCTGGTCCCGGACCCGCAGGGCATTCTGGCCCTGCCCCCGGGATTTTCCTACAAACTCATTGCCCGCTCGGGACAAACTCCCACTGCCGACGGCGTCCACCCCAGCGACCCGGACGGCATGGGCGTCTTCGCCAGCGCCGACGGCGGATCCGTCCTGGTCACCAACCATGAAAACGGCGGTGAGGAGCCCTTCAAGGTCCCCGTCATCGAGGGAATCACCTATGACCCCGGCGCCATCGGCGGCACCTCGACCATCGTGGTGGACAAGGCCGGCAACCGGATGCAGCAGTACACCTCACTGGCCGGCACCCAAGACAACTGCGCCGGCGGCATCACGCCCTGGGGAACCTGGCTCACCTGCGAGGAAACCGAAGAACGCGCCGGACAGGGCACCAACACCAAGGACCACGGGTACGTCTTCGAGGTGGATCCGACGAGCCGGGAAGCGAACATCGGCAAGAGCCCGGTGCCGCTGAAGTTCATGGGCCGCTACTCCCACGAGGCAGTCGCCGTCGATCCCAAGAACAGCGTTATCTACCTGACCGAAGACGCCAGCAAGCCCAACGGCCTGTACTTCCGCTGGGTCCCGCCCAAGGGCTTTGTCCCTGGCAAGGATGCCCTGCGCAAACTCGCCCTCTCCGCCGGGGGCGACATCGCCGGCAGGCTGCAGGCAATGAGCTGCTCCCGCGATGACGAATCCCACGTGAACGACCTGTCCGAAGCAACCGCGGTCAACACGCGCTACAAGGTGAACTGGATTGATGTTCCCGACCGCAGCGCCAAGACCGTTTCCGTGCGCAAGCAGTTCACGAACGATAAGGTCACCCGTGCCCGCAAGCTCGAGGGTCAGTGGTGGGGCGACGGCGGGGTGTTCTTCGTCTCCAGCTTCGCACGCGTCGTCGACGGCAGCGTCAACGAACACGACGGTCAGGTGTGGTTCTACGATCCCGACACCGAGAGCATCACCCTCAAGACCATCTTCGGCGTCAATCCGAACGTTAACGTGGATAACGGCAACTTCGACGGCCCCGACAACATCACCGTCTCCACCCACGGAGGCCTGATCCTGGCCGAAGACGGCGACGGCGTCTCCCACCTCGTCGGCGTCACCGAGCAGGGCGACCCCTACCCGCTGGCCCGCAACGAATACAACGACAGCGAGTTCTGCGGCCCGGCGTTCAGCGCCGACGGCCAGACTCTCTTCGTGAACATCCAATCCCCAGGATTCACCTTGGCCATCACCGGCCCCTGGGACAGCCCCGACAACGCAGCGTAAACTCCCTTAACCCTGTACGGATTCCGCCCGCAGCCAGGCCTTGGCAGCGGGCGGAATCCCGTTTAAGCACGGCAAAGTCCTGCAATTTTTGCGGCCAGATATTTGCAAGATTATACCCCCTGGGGGTATATTGAGTGTGTTGTCAGTGAAGTGGTATGTCCAGGCCGGTGCATCGCATCGCCGTCACAGCCGTTCAACCCCAGCGCCATAACTTCTTCTCAAGGAATGGAACTGACATGTGCGGAAATGAATCCCGTAAAGAACTCCCAGTGGTGTCCGCCGACCCGGGCTGCAGCTGCTGCTCACAGGAGGCCACAGACCCCTTGGCTGCCACCGGAGATGCCGAATATGCCCTTGAAGGGCTGACGTGCAGTCACTGCGTCGCGACAGTTGAGCAGGCCCTCGCCTCCGTGAAGGGCGTGCAAGCCGCATCTGTCGCCCTCGTCCCCGGCGGCCGCTCCCGCCTGGTCATCTCCGGATCTGCGCCCCGCGAGGCGATCCGTGACGCCGTCGCCTCCACCGGATACAGCCTGGTCCCCCGCTAGTCCGGTCCGCTGTCCTGGGAGATCCCGTCCGCAGGACCGCCCACATCCTCAGAGGGAGGAACCATGGAAGATCACACTCAGCACCATAACCACCAAGACCACACTGCACACGACGCCGGCAGCGGCGCGGCGTCGACGGCGTCCCCTCCGGCGGCGCTGGCAACCGCACCCGGACGCCGCAGCCAGGCAGGCCACGGCGCCCAGGATGACCACGTGGTGCACAGCCACGGCCAGCACGCCGGGCACAGCACGGCCATGTTCAAGGACAGGTTCTGGCTGACACTCGTCCTGTCTGTGCCGGTGGTGTACTTCAGCCCGATGTTCGGGCACCTGCTCGGCTACATGCCGCCCGGTTTCCCGGGCTCGACCTGGATCCCTCCCGTCCTGGGAACGGTGATCTTCCTCTACGGAGGCCAGCCATTCCTCAAAGGCGGCCTGAACGAGCTGAGGACCCGGAAGCCAGGGATGATGCTGCTCATCGGCATGGCCATCACGGTCGCCTTCGTTGCTTCCTGGGTGACGAGCCTGGGGATCGGCGGCTTCGATCTGGACTTCTGGTGGGAGCTGGCCCTGCTGGTAGCCATCATGCTGCTGGGCCACTGGATCGAAATGCGCGCCCTCGGCTCCGCCCAGGGCGCGCTCGACGCACTGGCCGCCCTGCTGCCCGATGAGGCCGAACGCATCACCTCCACGGGCACGGAAACGGTCAGCGTCACAGACCTTCAGCCCGGGGATACAGTGCTGGTTCGTTCCGGCGCCCGCATGCCCGCAGACGGCACCATCATCGACGGCCAGGCCGAATTCGACGAGTCTATGATCACCGGCGAATCCAAGACCGTGCTCCGGTCCGCCGGTGATTCCGTCGTCGCTGGAACGGTCGCCACGGACAACACGGTCAGGGTCCGCGTTACCGCCGTGGGAGATGACACTGCGCTGGCCGGCATTCAGCGCCTGGTTGCCGAGGCGCAGGCCTCATCCTCCAAAGCCCAGGCGCTGGCCGATTGGGCCGCGGCCTTCCTGTTCTACTTCGCAACGGCTGCCGGTGCCATCACCTTCATCGCCTGGACGCTGCTGGGCAGTGTTCCGGATGCCGTCACCCGGACCGTGACCGTACTGGTCATCGCATGCCCGCATGCCCTGGGCCTGGCAATCCCGCTGGTTATCGCCATCTCCACCGAGCAGGCAGCCCGCGCAGGCGTACTGATCAAGAACCGGATGGCCCTGGAGCGCATGCGCACCGTCGACGTTGTCCTCTTCGACAAAACCGGCACCCTGACCAAGGGCGCACCCGAGCTCAAAGACGTTGCCGCTGCGGAGGGCATCGGCCGTGAGGAACTGCTGGCCTTGGCCGCCGCCGTCGAGTCCGACAGCGAACACCCTGTGGCGCGCGCCATCGTCCGGGCAGCCCGCCAGCAGGGCCTGGACCTCCCGCAGGCCACAGGCTTCACGTCCATGACAGGCCGGGGTGTCCGCGCCACCGTCGGGGACCGGACTGTCCAGGTCGGCGGCCCGGCACTGCTGAAGGAACTGCGCAGCACGGAACCCGAAGCCCTGTCAGCGGCCACCCGGACGTGGATGGACCGCGGCGCAGCCGTGCTGCACATCGTGGACGGAAACCGGATTCTGGGCGCGGTCAGCCTGGAAGACGCGGTCCGGGAAGAATCACGCCAGGCTGTCGCGGCCCTGCAAAGACGGGGCATCAAGGTCGCCATGATCACCGGCGACGCCCGCCAGGTCGCCGCCGCCGTCGCCGCCGAGCTGAACATCGGCGAGGTCTTCGCCGAGGTCCTTCCCGCCGACAAGGACAAGAAGGTCGCGGAGCTGCAGGCACGCGGGATGAGAGTAGCCATGGTTGGTGACGGCGTGAACGACTCCCCGGCACTGGCCAGGGCGGAGGTCGGCATCGCCATCGGTGCCGGCACCGATGTGGCGATGGAATCAGCCGGGGTGGTGCTGGCAGGCAACGACCCCCGGGCGGTCCTGTCGATGGTCGATCTGTCCCGTGCCAGCTACCGGAAGATGTGGCAAAACCTGGTGTGGGCCACCGGCTACAACATCATTTCCGTCCCGCTGGCCGCCGGAGTGCTGGCCTTTGCCGGCGTCGTCCTCTCCCCTGCCGCGGGCGCCGTGCTGATGTCCGCCTCCACCATCGTGGTTGCGCTCAATGCCCAGCTGCTGCGGCGGGTGAAACTCAACCCCGCCGCGGTTCGTTGACCCACCGGCGCTAAAGCACCGGCCACCGGTCAAGGCCGGTAGCCTAAACACCAGCCCGAACGGAAGGAGGAACATCATGGCCGCATCCCGCCGGAACGCCGCGTCCGCGTTCTTCCGCCGCGCCGGGCTGCTGGCCGGCATCCTTGCCGTCCTCGCCGGAATCCTGGGCATGCACGTCATCACAGGGAGCCACGGCATGCATTCCCCTGCCGCCCTCACAGCTGCGGACGCTGCGACGGGCCATGCAGGATCCACAGCGGGCGATGGTCATGCGGCGCATGGCACCCCCGGCACGTCGTCTGGCCACCCTTCTTCGGGCGAGCATAATGCAGACAGCGTCTCCGGCGAGGAGTGCGCCTGCTCCGGCAACTGCGCGGGCATGCACTCGATGACGGTGTCCTGTACCCCGTCAGGGAAGACCGGCTCGCTGGCCGTCCCGGTGCCGGGCACGGCCGTTTTCGGCGCCGTCTCCAATGCGGGGGTGACCGCGGCCCTCCCCGGGTCCTATCCCTATCTACCCGGCAGTCCGTCGCCGGGCGAGCTGTCCATCAGCAGGACGTAAAGCAGGAAGCTTGCGCTGGAAACGACCAGTTCCCACGCAAGCACGTTGCTGCGGTCCCTCCCGACCGTCAGCCCGCATCCCCTGATGTGCACCCATACGCCCATGATCTGAAGGACCTGATTTACCATGAACAAGAAACTTCTCCCCCTTTCCGCCACAGCCATCGCCGCAGCCCTCGCCCTCGCCGGCTGCGCCAGCGGATCCGGCACCGGTTCCTCGGGCACGTCCATGCCCGGCATGGACCACGCCGGCACCTCCTCCAGCACACCCTCCACCGGTGCCCCGGACTCGGCCACCGATCACAACGCCGCCGACGTCGCGTTCGCCCAGATGATGATCCCGCACCACGCCCAAGCCCTGGACATGAGCGACATGATACTGAAGAAGCAGGACATTCCTGCCCAGGTGACGGCCCTGGCCACCAAGATCAAGGCTGCCCAGGACCCGGAGATTGATCTGATGACCGGCTGGCTCCAGAGCTGGAACGAACCCACACAGATGCCCTCCGGTCACAGCAGCCACAGCATGGGCGGCATGGTGGGCGATGAGGACCTCAAGAAGCTCGACGCCGCCCAGGGAAGAGAGGCTGCCCGGCTCTTCCTGCAGCAGATGATCGCCCACCATGAAGGGGCGATCGTTATGGCCAAGACCGAGAACACCGCGGGTAAGAATACGGATGCGGTCAAACTCAGCAAGGACATCGTGAGCGCACAGGAAGCCGAGATCCAGGAAATGCGGAAACTGCTGGCCGCCCTATAGAAGGACGTCCGGCAGTACCAGCCACCCGCAAACAAGGACCCGCCAGGCAAGGGCCCGGCAGCCATGAATGATGTTGTTCGGCAAGCTGTTTCATCCCCTCAACAGGGAGGATAATAGGAAATGGATCACCGGGGCTGGGCCGGCGGCGGTGCCGCCTGTCTGAGACCAGGGCGGTGTCCCCCCAGCCGTCGTCGGCCCTTTGGGGCGAGGAATCCGTACACCAAATCCGTACATCGCGTGGTGCGATGCCGCGATCGCCGCCGTCCTAAGATGGCCTTCATGGAAGAGCAGGAGCTTGCCGACGTCGCCGGGCGCCTGTATGCCCTGCCATTCGACGAATTCGTGACAGCCCGTGCCGCCGCTGCCAAGACCGCCGCGGTGGAATCCAACCGGCCGCTCTCCCAGGCCATCAAGGCCCTTCCGAAGCCCTCTGCCGCGGCATGGGCGGTCAACATGCTGGCGCACCACAAGCCGGAGGCCGTGCGGCAGCTGCGGAACCTTGGGGAGACGATGCAGGGCGCGCAAGCCGCGCTCGATGCCGCAGTCCTGCGGGAGCTGTCCCGGGAGCGGCGCAAGCTCCTCGCCGAAGCCGTCAACGCCGCCCGTCTCGCTGCGGAGCAGCAGGGCCGGGCCATCAGCGGCCCGGTGGCCTCTGAAGTGGAAGAGACGCTGCGGGCAGCCACAGCAGACGCAGCTGCAGCGGCTGCCGTCCAGACCGGCATGCTTCTGCGGGTTCTTACGGCCGACGGCGTGGACCGGGTTGATCTCGAAGGCGCGGTCGCCGTTCCTTCCGCGCTCGGGCAGTTGCCCGAGCGGACCGAACCGCCGCAGCCGATGCCAGCGCGCCCGGAACCGGAAACGCCGCGCGCGGCTGGCGCGCGGTCGAGGCAGCCGTCGAAGCCGTCGAAGCCGTCGATGCCAAGGCGACAGCCTGCGGACGCGCCGGAGAAGCCCCGCCTCCAGGCCGTGGGACGAACGCCCCGTCCGCCGTCGCCCTCCATCCTGGATAAAGCCCTTGCCGCTCTCGCGGAGGCCGAGACGGCGGCGGCATCAGCCGCGACGGGGGCCGAAACCCGAGAGGAAGCCTTCCAGGAGGCGTCCGGGGAGTTCACCCGGCTGACGGCCGAGGTCAAGGAGGTCAGGCAACGTCTAAAGGCATTGGAGGCCTCGCTGGAGGCCGTCCGAAAGGACCGCGAGACGGCAGCGGCAGAGGCAAAGCAGGCCGCCCGCGCCGCTGAACGGAGCCAGCGGACGGCGGAGCTTGCGAAGCAGCGGGTGCTCCGGCTGCGCAACACACCGGACTGAAGAACAAAAATGTCAGACCCCGGTTGCACCATGGAGTCATGGAAATGAACCAGGAATTCCACGTCACATTCTTCGAAGCCGACAGCTGCCGGATCCGGACCGAGGTTTTTGATACCTCTGCCGCAGCCGAGCGGTTCATGAGCCGTTGCCTGTCCTGTGAGGACGACTGGGCCACCGTTGACGCGGTGGCCATCCGACAGGAGCAAGCGGCGGCCTGACGGGCCTGTGTCTGGGCCGCGCACGCCCTGGCTCACACGGGCCCCGCCCCGTTGAATGATGCTGCCGCAAGGGCAGTTTCAGCGGTGCAGGGCCCGCGCGGCGGGAGTCGTGACTGGTATCAGGCGAAGTCAGAGACGGCCGGATCAGGTCCGATGCGTCCCGTTCCGGCGGCCGTGCGGTCCAGGCCGTTGATGGCTTCGACGTCCCCGGCGTCCAGGGTGATGTTCAGCGCCGCGTAGTTCTCGCGGATCCGCGACTCGGTGACGGACTTGGGGATCACCACGTTTCCGATGGCCAGGTGCCAGGCGATAACCACCTGGGCGGGCGTGGCGCCGTGCTTCTCAGCGATGGCGGTGATGGTGGCATCCTCCAGCAGCTCGCCGCCCTGGCCCAGCGGCGACCAGGCCTGGGTCAGAATGCCCTGCGAGGCATTGAACTCGCGGAGCCCGGCCTGGTTGAAGAAGGGGTGCAGTTCCACCTGGTTGATGGCGGGCACCACTCCGGTTTCGTCGATGATCCGCTGCAGTCCCTCAACCGTGAAGTTGGAAACGCCAATGGACTTCACCCGGCCGCGCTGCTGCAGCTCAATCAGGGCCTTCCAGGTGTCCACGTACTTGTCCTGTTTCGGCTGGAGCCAGTGGATCAGGTACAGGTCCAGCGTCTCGAGTCCCAGGCGCTCCATGGACTCCTCGAACGCCGCGAGCGTTGATTCATAGCCCTGGTCGGAGTTCCACAGCTTGGTGGTGATGAAGAGTTCCTCCGGCGACAGCCCGGAACCGGCGATGGCACGGCCCACCCCGGACTCATTGCCGTAAATCCTGGCCGTGTCGATGTGGCGGAACCCCGCCTGGAAAGCCTGGAAGACGACCTTTTCGGCAACGTCGTCTTCCACCTGCCACACCCCGTAGCCGAGCTGGGGAATCGTGTTTCCGTCATTGAATGTCAGTGTCGGTGAAGGAGTCATTCATCCATCCTGCCAACACTCCCGCCGGGATGCAGCCAATGCCCGGAAGCTAAGCTAGGCGCTTAATGCCCTGTGGCGGGAATTTTTTGAGGGACTCAGGATTCGGCAAGCAGCCGCTCAGCATCCGCCACCTGTTCGAAGACGGTCTCTGCCCGCCTCCAGACCGAGGCTGCCCCCACGGGAACCGGGCCAACCGCAAGCCGCAGCATCGCTGCCGCCTCTGCCGTAGCCGCCAGGGAATTTCCCGCCTTCGACAGCGCGCGGTGGACACCGGACAGTGAGTGCGGAATGTCCAGCCCGTCGCTTGGGGAACGCAGCTGCGCCTCGACGCAGACTTTCCTGACACGGCCGGACAATTCCGCCAGGTGGTTGGCTATGTCGACCAGCTCGGCATACAGCTGCTCGTCCTCCACGCCCTCGAGGACCTGGTGGTAGCGGTCCAGACCCCTGTGGAAGCGGTCGTTGGCGCGGCGCCACAGCCCCTTACCCAGTTCGGCGTCGTCTTTCCGCCCTTGCCGGGCAGCAGTGAAGAACCCCAAGCCGGACCTACAGGTACTGGCCCGGGCCGTGGTCAGGTTCTTCCTGCCGGCCCGGCTTTAGCGGATCCGAGCCCGGCTGCTGCGGGGCCTTGGCCCGCTGCGGTTCGCCGTTCTCTCCGATGACTACCCCGGGCGCGATGACCGTCCCGGGAGGAAGCTGCCTCAGCTGCATCTGCGCCATGGCGTGTTCCCGTGCCGCGTGCTGGGCGGCGATCGCCGTCTGGATGCCATGGAACAGGCCTTCCAGCCAGCCCACCAACTGGGCCTGGGCGATCCGAAGCTCGGCGTCCGACGGCGTCCCGTCGTCCGGGAAGGGCAGGCTGATCCGTTCCAGCTCCTGCACCAGTTCCGGCGCCAGGCCGTCCTCGAGCTCCTTGATGGAGCGCTCGTGGATCTCCGCCAGGCGGCCCCGTGCGGCATCGTCCAAAGGCGCCGACTTAACCTCTTCCAGCAGCTGGCGGATCATGGTGCCGATGCGCATCACCTTGGCCGGCTCGTCCACGAGGTCCTGAAGGCTGCTTCCCCTCGGCTTGGCCGCTTGCCCGGGCTTTCCGCCATTGCCAGGGATTGTCTCAGCCTCTACGGGGGTGCCCTCCACGGGGACGTCGTCACTTGGCCGCGCCGCCTGGAGGCCGGCGCCGGAGGCAGCCGCAGGGCCGGTTTGAGTGTCGTTCGGATCGGTCATGCGTTCATACTCTCATGAGCCCGGAACGCGGAGTCCAGTCAATGAAGCTCCTTGACCAGGATTTCGCCTTCGTCCATAGCGAAACCGCATTTCCGGTAGAAGCCGACGGCAGAGGTGTTGGCAGGGACCCACACGTCGCGCACCCCGCTGGCACGCATCCAGTCCTCCATGGCGCCGATCAGGGCGCGCCCGATGCCCTGCCTGCGGCAGCCGGCGTGGGTGCCCATCTCCATGAGGAGCAGTTCGGCCCATGGGCCGGCAGTACGACGGCGTTGCACGCAGCAATGCAGGAAGCCCACCGTCCGGTCTTCCGCCTCAGCCAGCCAGAACAGGACGGTGGGATCCGCCAGGAAGTCCCTGGCGCCGTCGGGCGTTAAGGCGCCCGACGGCGCGACGGCGGGATCTTCATCGAACAGGTTGTCCGTTTCCGCCAGGGCGTTGAGCGATGCACCGTCCTCCGGCCCGATCCTGCGGATCGACAGCGCGGCGGAGGGAACAGCCATGGTCAGCAGCACCGTCCCTGCGGGTTGCTGTCCTGGCGGTCCGTCCTGTCCCGCCAGAATTCCCGTTCCGTCATGGGCTGGGCAAGGTGCCCCGAGGCGAAGTGGTGCTCCAGGTATTTCTGGTAGGCGTCGGCCCCCATCACTCCACCCAGGTACCGGGCGAAACCCCGGAACCCTTCTGCTATCGCGTTCATGACCGGCTCCGCATCAGTGGTGGGCGGACTTTTCGAGCCTCAGGTCCGCCGGAAGTTTGTTCCACTCGGCCATCAGCTCACGCTCGGCGGGGGTCGGAATAAGTCCTGCGGGCGCGTAGCCCCTGGACGCCACCGGCGGGTCTTCGTGGTCCGCGTGGTCCAGGCCGGCGGCCTCATGGCGGAAGGCCTTCACGGTGGCGATGATGGCCGTGATGATGACGATGATGCTCAGCAGTACGAAGATCACCGACAGCCACCCCTGGATCATGGTGTTGCGGACCACGGCTTCCATGGCGGCAACGGTCTTCGCGGTACCGAATTCCGTCTTGCCGTCCGCCAGTGCCCGGGAGAACGCTGCGTTGTTGGCGAAGTAGCCGACGGCCGGCACCGGGGAGAAGATCTTGTGGAAGCTGGCGGTGATGGTGACCACGGCCGCGAAGGCCAGCGGCAGGGCAACAATCCACAGGTACTTGAAGGTGCCGCGTTTGGCCGCTATGGCCATGCATACCGAAAGGGCGATGGCGGCAAGCAGCTGGTTCGCGATGCCGAACAGCGGGAACAGGGTGTTGATGCCGCCCAGCGGGTCGGTGACGCCCATCAGCAGCACCGCGCCCCACGCACCGACCATGATCGCCGTGCAGAGCCAGGCTCCCGGCCGCCACGAGTGCTCCTTGAACTTGGGGACGAAGTTGCCGATGGAGTCCTGCAGCATGAAGCGGGCAACGCGGGTTCCGGCGTCCACCGCGGTCAGGATGAACAGCGCCTCGAACATGATGGCAAAGTGGTACCAAAACGCCATCATGGCGGTGCCGCCGATGAACTGCTGCATGATGTGGGCCAGCCCTACGGCCAGTGTGGGTGCGCCACCGGTGCGGGAGACAATGCTTTCCTCACCGACGTTGGCCGCCGTCTGCGACAGGAGGTCCGGTGTCAGGTTCACGCCCGAGAGCCCGAGACTGTTCACCCAGGTGGCCGCGGTTTCCACGGTTCCACCGGTCAGGGCGGCGGGCGAGTTCATGGCGAAGTACAGTCCGCGGTCGATGGAGATGGCTGCCACGAGGGCCATGATGGCCACGAAGGATTCCATCAGCATGCCGCCATAGCCGATGAGGCGGGTCTGGCGTTCCTTTTCGATCAGTTTCGGCGTGGTGCCGGAGGAGATCAGTGCGTGGAAGCCGGACAGCGCGCCGCAGGCAATCGTGACGAAGAGGAACGGGAACAGCGCACCGGGGAACACCGGACCGTCCTCGCGGCTGGCGAACTCGCTGAAGGCCGGCACCGTGATTTCGGGACGGACCACGATGATGGCCAGGGCCAGCATGACGATGACGCCGATCTTCATGAACGTGGAGAGGTAGTCGCGCGGAGCGAGGAGCAGCCACACGGGCAGGATCGCGGCGATGAAGCCGTAAACAATGAGGCCCCACGCGATGGTGACCTTGTCAAGGTGGAAGAACGCGGCGCCCCATTCAGTCTCGGCGACCATGCCGCCCCCGATGATGGCAGCCATGAGCAGGACGAAGCCGATCAGCGAAACTTCCATGACTTTGCCGGGCCTGATGAAGCGCAGGTAGACGCCCATGAAGAGCGCAATGGGGATGGTCATTCCCACGGAGAAGACGCCCCACGGGCTTTCACCAAGAGCGTTCACGACGACAAGCGCGAGGATGGCGACGATGATCACCATGATCAGCAGCGTCGCGACGAGGGCGGCTGTTCCGCCGATCACGCCTAGTTCCTCACGGGCCATCTGGCCCAGGGAGCGGCCGCCGCGCCTCATCGAGAAGAACAGGACGAGGTAGTCCTGGACGGCTCCTGCCAGCACGACGCCGATGATGATCCAGATGGTGCCGGGAAGGTAGCCCATCTGGGCCGCGATGACGGGTCCAACGAGCGGACCGGCGCCCGCGATGGCAGCAAAGTGGTGGCCAAACAGGACGTTGCGGTCTGTACGGACATAGTCCTTGCCGTCCGCCTTGTATTCGGCCGGAGTGGCGCGGCGGTCGTTCGGCCGGGTGATGTAGCGTTCGATCACCTTCGAGTAAAAGCGGTAGCCGATCAGGTACGTGCAGACGGACGCGAACACGAACCAGATCGCGTTGACCGTTTCTCCACGAATGATCGCCAGCATGAACCAGGCCACGCCGCCCAGCAGCGCGATCGCCACCCAAATGGCAATCCGGCTGGGAGTCCACTTCTTCTCTTCCGCTTCGCGGACCGCGTCATCCACGGCGGTCGGCGGGAGTGACGGGTCCGGTGTCAGTTCCAGATCATCGTCCGCGGTGCGAGCCCTGCCGCCAGGCATGCTGCTCATGTCTCCTCCTTGAGATCAAAAAATGTGACAACCATCTCAAGCGCACATTACCAACGGGTGCCCCGAATCGATACGATCGATCGCCGGGTGCCGCCGGACAAAGCGGCAAGCGGTCATGGCTCAGCGCTCAGCGGTCACCGGGGCCGGCGCCAACTGCGCCATGCGCGCCTCGCAGAGGTCCAGCCAGCGGACCTCCGCCTCTGCCTGGAAGATCAGGGAATCCAGCACGAGCAGCCCAGCGAGGTCGGCGCTGCGCGGGCTAGCGGCCATGTCCCGCCTGGACTTCGTGTATTCCTGCAGCACGGCCAGTGAGGCTGCGCGCTGGACCCGGATCATGGCGGTCACGTCCACTCCGGGCAGCGTCAGGGCAAGGGAGAGCTTGATGGCCAGTTCATTGCGGGGCGGCGTGCTCCGCTCCACGGGCGAGGAGAACCAGGCCCGCACCTGGCCGGCCCCGGCATCGGTGATGCCGTAGACCACCTGGTTGCCGCCGTCGCCGCCTTCCTTCCGGACCAGACCGTCACGCTCCAGCCGGTCAAGCGTGGTGTAGACCTGTCCGATGTTCAGCGGCCAGGCGGAGCCTGTGCGGTCGTGGAACTCGCTCCTGAGCTGGTAGCCGTACCGCGGCCGGTCGTGCAGCAGGGCCAGGAGACTGTGCCGGACGGACACTAAACCACCAGCAGGATCTTGCCTACGTGTTCCCCCGCGTCGAAGTATTCGTGGGCAGCCCTGACCTGGTCCAAAGGAAATGTCTTGTCCACGAGGGGATGGACCCGCCCGTCGGCGATCAGGGGCCACACGGCGTCCCGGACGGCCGTCATGATGGCGCCCTTCTCCTCCACGGGCCGGGGCCGGAGCGCCGTTGCGACGACGGCCGCGCGTTTCCGCAGCAGCTGTCCAAGGTCCAGTTCGCCCTTCGTGCCGCCTTGGAGTCCGATGACGATGAGCCGGCCGTAGTCAGCCAGGGCGTCGACGTTCTGCTGCAGATACTTGGCGCCCACGACATCCAGGATCACGTCCGCGCCCTTGCCGCCGTTCTGGGCCCGGAGGCTCTCGGCGAAGTTCTCCTCCGCATAGTTGATGGCGATGTCAGCCCCCAGGAAAGCCTTGGCGGTGCCGACTTTCTCGTCGGTGCCGGCCGTGGTGGCGACGGTTGCCCCGATCGCCTTGGCAAACTGGATGGCCATGGTGCCGATACCGCCGGTGGCACCATGGACCAGGACCGTTTCACCTGCCTGCAGCTGTGCGGTCATGATGAGGTTGGAGTAGACGGTCGCGGCAACCTCCGGGAGCGCAGCAGCGGTGACCAGGTCGACGCCGTCGGGAATTCTGACTACCTGCTCCGAGCGGACCGCGACCTGCTGCGCATATCCGCCTCCGGCCAGCAACGCCACCACCTTGTCTCCGATGGAAAAGGGTTTCGTGACACCCGGACCGAAACCGGCGATGCGGCCGGAAACTTCCAGCCCCGGAACTTCCGAGGCGCCCGGCGGCGGCGGATAGAAGCCCTTCCGCTGATGCACGTCCGCGCGGTTCAGGCCTGCCGCCACCACGTCGATCAGGACCTCGCCGTGCCCGGGAACGGGAGCCGGGACCTCCCGGATTTCCAGCATTTCCGGCCCGCCCGGCTCGGAGATGTAGACGGCTTTCATGGAGAACTCCCGATTTCTAGCTGATTCCTGCCCCAAAAATAGTGCGCAACGGCAGCAACCGCCACATTTCGGTTTTTGTTGCAGCCAACTGCCTATGAAACACTACTAGTCAGGGAAGGTTGTCCGAGCGGCCGAAGGAGCTGGTCTTGAAAACCAGTGTGCGGTAACCCCGTACCAAGAGTTCGAATCTCTTACCTTCCGCGCGGCGCACTGTGCGCACGATGAAGGCCGGTGGGGCCGACCGCAGGGTTGGTCCCACCGGCCTTTTGCGTGTGCAGGTAGAGCGTGTACCTGGAACCGGAAAACAAGTACCGGCGAGTACCGGCGGCCGGAAAAATCGAGTACGCACCACTCATGCGCGGACCGCCCCTGAGGGCGTTCACTTGAAGGAATCAACGGTGCTCCTGCCCCGGTTCCGAGATAAGAGCACCGTTCCACACCCGCCGCCCTTTTGGGGGGAAGGTAGTCGTCGTGAGCAAGGCCGAGAAGCAGAGCCTGAGGTACTCGGACTACTACTGGTGCATGTCCCTCAAGGACTTCATCGAATGGGTCGAGGCCGACGACGACAACGAGCCCGGAACGTCGTTTTCCGACCGCCCCTGACGGCGGAAACCATTGAAACTGTCATAGCCCCGGCATAGTGTCGGTCCTGTCTCGACATCCCTTGCTCCGCGGACATGCACTCCGCGGCACACAAACAGGAGCCGACTATGCCCACGCCTGCGATCACGCCCGGTGCGCCCTGCTGGATTGACCTGATGACGTCCAACCCCGACACCGCGAAGAAGTTCTACGGCCATCTGTTCGGCTGGGAATTCCAGACCGGTGACGAGGAAAAGTACGGCGGTTACATCACCGCAAACAAGAACGGCAAAATGGTCGCGGGCATCATGCAGAAGCCTGCGGACCAGGGTGCCATGCCCGACATGTGGTCCACGTACCTGCGCACGGACGACGCCGCTGCCACAGCCGCGGCCGTCACCGCAAGCGGCGGGGAAATCTACGTGGAGCCCATGGACGTCCCCGAGCAGGGCCACATGGCAGTCTTCGGCGACGTTTCCGGCGCCGCCATCGGAGTGTGGCAGCCGGGGGAAATGCCGGGATATGAGCTGGTGGCCGAGGAGGGCGCACCCGCGTGGCACGAGCTGCACACCAAGGACTACGACGCCGCAGTGAAGTTCTACCGGGAGGTCTTTGGCTGGGACACGGACGTCATGAGCGACACCCCGGAGTTCCGCTACACCACGCTGGGCGCCGGCGCGGACGCGAAGGCCGGCATCATGGACGCCTCCGGCTACCTCCCGGCCGACGTCCCGTCCAACTGGCAGGTGTACTTCGCCGTCGGAGATGCCGACGCGTCCATCGAAAAAGCCGTCAGCATGGGCGGGACGGTCGTTGACGGGCCCGACGACCCTCCCTTCGGACGGCTGGCCACACTGACCGACCCCACCGGCGCCATGTTCAAAATCGTGGCGGACACCGGCCAGTCAGCGCAGGGCTGAGTTCCTTCAATTCCATGGGGTCCCTCGGCCTGAGGGGCTGAACCTCAGAGGGCGAGGATGGCGCGGGCTATCTCGTCGGCGTCGCGCAGGGTGCGCTGCCCGCTGGGGTAGACCGGTCCGGGCTGCGGCACGGCCTCTGCGGCGATGGCCGTTCCCCACTGGTTAGACGAAAGCTGGAGACCCAACACGAAGAGCCGCCCGGAGACTTTCCCGTTGGCGGCCACCGGGCGGTACGGGTGCGGCCTGACATCCAGTCCCGTGGCCTGGACGGGAGTGCCTTCCACCGTCATCATGGTCCGCGGCCGCACCAGCCCGTCAGCGAGGAGCTGCTGCAGCAGCGGCGACTCGTTGACGGTCACCCGGTTGGCCGGCGCCAGGGCCTCCACCATGGTGCGCGCTGCCGCGGCGCCGCCGGCCACCCACGGTGAGGCGGCCGTGAAGAGCCCGGCCTTCCGGTCGAGGCCGAATTTGGGGTCCGGCCCGACGAAGCTGACCACGCCCGCCCGTGCCAGCGCGGCCAGCTGCTCGGCCCGGAGCGCCGGGGGACCGCTCGCGAGGCCCTCAACAAAGGACTCGAACCAGCCACGCAGGCCAGCGACCCAGGACTCGTCGGTGATGCCGCCGTCGGCCACCACCGACTTCAGCACCGCCCTGCCGTGGTGCAGCGCGCCGATGGTCATCTTCACGGGGTCGCCCTCGCCAAGGGCTGAACGGCGGGCATCGTCGAGCAGGTAGTCGACGACGGCGGCATCCAGATCGGCACGGGATTCGAACGTCCGTCCCGCCAGCGGCGCGGCGAGGCTCAGCAGGTCCAGCCTGTGTTCAGGGCGGACATGGCTTTCGACGACGGCCCCGACCGTCTCCTCCCACTTCGCCGTGGTGTGCGCGTGCGGGTGCAGCGCCTCGTCCAGTTCGTCCAGGAACGCTGCGGGGTCAGGCACCGCTCCGGGCTCCGAGCGCATCAGGGTGGAGTAGTAGGCCCACAGGGCGTCGCGGTGCAGGAGGGGCCAGAGGTCATGGTCGAAAGCGGGGGTGATGCCTGTCGACTCGAATCGCTGCAGCGCCGGCCCGGTGCAGTACCGCAGGGTCACCGACGCCGGGTAGTAGCCCTCCAGCCTGGCTTTGGCCCGGTACGGGGTGCCTCGCCGGGATGCCGCGATGATCAGCGGTTCCTGGCCCGACGGCAGATACTCGAGGGTGTCCCCGGCGTCAACGAATTTTCCGCCCCGCCCCTCGGTGAGCTGGCCCATCACGTCGAAAAAGTTCAGCCCCATGCCGCGGACCAGCACGGGTTCCCGGGCGGGGACTGCAGACCAGTCGACGTCCGCGGGGACGGCGGGCGGAAAGTACCGCAGCCCCAGCTGGGCGGCGGCTGCCTGCAGCTGCCGCTGCTCCGGGCTGAGACGGGAGTCCAGGTGGCCCAGGGCGAACACCACCGAGTCCGCGGTGAGCGTGCCGCGGCCGGCCAGTTCGACGTCGAACGTTCCGTCCCCGAGGCGCCGCACGGCGGTTGCCGCCGTTTCGTGGAAATCCACGGTGACGCCGTCGGGCAGTACGGCGAGCAGTTCCTCGAGCGTGCAGCGGAGGTACCGGCCGTACAGTGCGCGGCTGGGGAAGTCGCGGGACCCGAGGACGGCGAGTTCGGCGCGATCGTCCTCCGTCAGGGCGGGCAGGGGGTCCTGCTGCTGGCGCTGCCGCCAGCGGTCGAACGTCGTGCCGGCCACGGGCGCGGCCAGCTGCGGGTCCTCCGGGATGAGCGTGGGGTAGAACGACTGCGTGTTCATCAGATACAGGCGCGACTGCCCGGGCTGCCATACATGCCCTGGGCCGGCCGGGTGGGGATCGATCACATCGATGTGCAGGCGGGATCCCGCCTTGACGGCCCCGCCGGCGGCCCAGTTGGCCAGCAGCCGCTCCAGCACGCTGGTACCCCGCGGGCCGGCGCCTATCAGTGCCGTCCGGATACTTTGCGATGTGACCACGCCATCCAGAGTATCGGCATGTGACTTGCTAGCTGAGCCGGGATGTTGTTTGGATGGGGCGATGACCACCACCGCAGCTGATTCTGCCTTCGCGTCCGGCGGCGTTCCCGAGGGAACCGCGCCCGAGCCCACCGACGAAAACATTTGGCTGGAGGACATCTACGGCGAGGAACAGCTGGCATGGGTCCGCGACCAGAACGCCCGGACAGAGGACCTGCTGGAGGACGCGGAGTACGCGCGCCTTGAGGGCGGGATCCTCGAAGTGCTGGACTCCACGGACAAGATCGCCATGGTGACCAAGCGCGGCGACTGGTACTACAACTTCTGGAAGGACCGGGAGAACCCGAAGGGCCTGTGGCGCCGGACCACGTGGGAGAGCTACTGCACCGGCGCCCCGGAATGGGATGTGCTGCTGGATGTGGATGCGCTCGCGGCCGAGGAAGGGGAGGAATGGGTTTTCCACGGGGCAAACTTCCTCCGGCCGGAGCCCGGCCAGCCTTACCGGCTGGCTCTGCTGGCCCTGTCCCCCGACGGCGGTGACGCCGACCGCTACCGCGAGTTCGACGTCGAGACCCGCCGTTTCGTTGACCCGGCAGCCGGCGGGTTTGACCTGCCGACGGCGAAGGGGAACGTCTCATGGCTGGATGCGGACACCCTGCTGGTTGCCAGCACCGCCGATGGCCTGCCGCGGACCGCGTCGTCCTATGCGCGCACCGCCGTGAGGCTGCACCGCGGCCAGTCCCTGGCCGACGCCGTCCGTATCTTCGAGATCCCCGAGGACCACATGATGGCGATCGTGACCCACGACTCCACGCCCGGTTTCGAGCGGACCTTCGCGGTGGACTGGATCGATTTCTTCAACAGGACGACGTCACTGCTGCAGGACGGGTCCTGGACGGCCATCGATGTGCCCACGGACGTCAATCTCAGCGCACACCGGGACTGGCTGGTCTTCCGGCCGCGGCGCGAATGGACGGTGGACGGAACCAGCTATCCGGCCGGGTCGCTGCTCGCGGCGGACCTTGACCGTTACATTGCCGGCGAGCGCTCGTTGACCGTCCTCTTCACCCCGGATGCCCACACATCCCTGCAGTCCTGGAGCTGGACACGGAACTTCCTGCTGCTCAACCTGCTGCGTGACGTCTCCTCGGAAATCCGCGTGCTCGACCCGTCTACGGGGTGGTCGTCCTCGGTGCTGGACGCCTGCCCTCCGCTGCACGACGTCAATGCCTTCGCCGTGGACGACGAAGACGACGCCGAGGGCGGCTCCGAGGGTGGCCACCGCTCCCCCGGCGGCCCGAGAGGGGCAGGGGACGATTTCTGGCTCGTGGCCACCGGCTTCACCACCCCCACCACCCTGACCCGCGGAACCCTTACGCGCGGAAACCTGCCCCGCGGAAACCCTGCCGGGGACGCGGGCGTGGTGAGCAGCCACACGGTGGTCAAGGCCTCGCCGTCGTTCTTCAACGACGCGGCGTACGAAGTCCAGCAGCATTTCGCCGTTTCCGACGACGGCACCCGGGTGCCGTACTTCCAGATTGCGGCGCGCAACCTGGTGCTGGACGGTCAGAACCCCACCCAGCTCTCCGGGTACGGCGGATTTGAGGTGTCCCGCACCCCGGCCTACAGCGGCGCCGTGGGACGAGCCTGGCTGGAGCGCCGGACCGCCCCATCCGACGGCGTTGCACCCCACAGCCGCGGCGGCGTCTATGTCGTGGCCAACATCCGCGGCGGCGGCGAATACGGGCCCTCCTGGCACCGGGCGGCGCTGCAGGAAAACCGGCACCGGGCCTTCGAGGACTTCGCCGCGGTGGCGAAACACCTTATCTCGCGGGGCGTCACGAGCCGGGAACGCCTGGGCTGCGTGGGCGGCTCCAACGGCGGCCTTCTCGTGGGGAACATGCTGACCAGGTACCCTGACCTGTTCGGCGCGGTGTCCTGCGGCGTTCCCCTTCTGGACATGAGGCGGTACACCAAGCTGTCCGCCGGGCATTCGTGGATCGCCGAGTACGGTGACCCCGAACTCCCGGAGCACTGGGACTTCATCCGGACCTTCTCGCCCTACCACCTGCTGAAGGACGGCGTGGACTACCCGGAAACCTTCATCTGGACGGCCACCTCCGATGACCGGGTGGGCCCCGTGCAGGCCCGCAAGATGGCCGCCCGCATGCAGGCCATGGGCATCCCCAACGTCTGGTTCCACGAGGCACTCGAGGGCGGGCACGCTGGCGCTTCGGACAACAGGCAGGCCGCCGCGCTGCAGACCCGGAGCCAGCACTTTCTCTGGAAGTCGCTGGCCGGCGGGACCGCCTGACCGCCGGCCGCGCACACCTGAGCCCACAGGGCCGCGCTGTGCGCCGTTTTGCACTGCATGGCCGGTTCTGCGTATCCTTGGTTGGCTAGTAATAGCGAATGGAGACGTGCCAGAGCGGCCGAATGGGCTTCACTGCTAATGAAGTGTGGGGCACAACTCCACCGGGGGTTCAAATCCCCCCGTCTCCGCGTTTGGCCCCGGTCCCTGGACCGGGGCCTTTTGCGTACCCGGACACTTTGGGTCCTCTACCCGGGATCGAGCGGGGTTTCGACGGCAGGACTTTCGACGCCGGACTTTCGACGCCGGGCTCCGTCCGGGTAGCGGACGCGTGGCGCCGTCGTCACGTCCCGGGTGGCAGGATGTTCGCATGACCGGCAACGAGGCATTCGACTCCATCGTGGTGGGCGGCGGACACAACGGGCTGGCGGCCGCCGCATACCTGGCGAAAGCCGGCCAGCGCGTGCTGGTGCTGGAAAGGCTCGGGCAGTCCGGCGGGGCCGCCGTCTCGGCCCAGGCGTTCGACGGCGTCGCGGCCCGCCTTTCGCGCTACTCCTACCTGGTCAGCCTCCTGCCGCAGCAGGTCATCGATGACCTCGGGCTGCGGATCCGGCTGGCCCGCCGGCGGATTTCGTCCTACACGCCTGACCCGTCGCGTCCGGGGCGGGGCCTCCTGATCGACAACGGCGATGCCGCATCCACCGCGGCATCGTTCTCCGCCATCGGCGCTCCGGAGGGCGAGGCGGAGGCTTTCGACAGCTTCTACGCCCGTTGCCGCAAGCTCACCACGGCGCTCTGGCCCACGATGACGGCCCCGCTGCGGACGCGCTCGGAGGCACGGACGCTTGCCGCGGCTGCCGGCGCCGGGGAGGTCTGGGACGCCTTGATGGAGCGGCCCATCGGCGAAGCCATCGCTGCCGCCCTGCAGCATGACCTGGTGCGCGGCACTGTCCTGACCGATGCCCTGATCGGCACGTTCGCCCGGGCCGGAGACACAGACCTTCAGCAGAACATTTGCTTCCTGTACCACCTGATCGGCGGCGGCACCGGCGACTGGGACGTGCCGGTCGGGGGCATGGGGGCGGTTTCCGCGGAGCTGGAGCGGGCCGCCCGTGAAGCAGGTGCCACCGTGCTCACCGGCGCTGAAGTGACGGCAATCGATCCCGCCGGACGCGTGAGCTACCGCCGCGCCGGCGGGCAGCACGAGGCCACAGCGAGCTGGGTGCTCGCCAACGTTGCCCCTGCCGTCCTGGACCGGCTGCGGACGCGCGGCACTGGATCCGGGAGCGCACCGGACGGGAGGCCTGCACATCCGAATCACGCCCGGGAAGGCGCCCAGGTCAAAGTGAACCTGCTGCTCACCCGGCTCCCGCGCCTCCTCGACGACGCCGTTGGCCCCGAGGCGGCGTTCGGCGGGACCTTCCACATCAACGAGTCATGGGAGCAGCTCGACCGGGCGTATCTGACGGCCGAATCCGGATCCGTTCCCGAGCCGTTGCCCTGCGAAATTTACTGCCACTCGCTGACGGATCCCAGCATTCTGTCCCAGGAGCTTCAGGACGCCGGCGCTCACACCCTCACGGTGTTCGGGCTGCACGTCCCGGACCGCCTCATCACCGGGGAGAACAACGACGCCCGGCGGGCGGAGCTGCAGGCCGCCGTGCTCGGGTCCCTGAACTCCGTACTTGCCGAGCCCATCGAGCCCCTCATCATGACTGCACCGGACGGCAGCCAGTGCATCGAAACCAAAACGACACTGGACATCCAGCAGGCGCTCGGAATGCCGCGGGGCAACATTTTCCACGGCGGCCTCGACTGGCCGTTCGTCGAGGACGGCAGCCCGCTGGACACCCCTGCCCGCCGCTGGGGCGTGGCCACCCGCGACGAGCGGATTCTGCTGTGCGGCTCCGGTGCGCGCCGGGGCGGGGCTGTCAGCGCCATCGGAGGGCACAACGCCGCCATGGCTGTCCTGGACATGGCCCGCGGCTCATGAGCAGCGGCGGCAACGGCCGTGACGTGCCCGCAGCCAACGCGTCCGGGAACATGCCGGCGTCGGGGTCCCAGCCGGCTGCCCCGCACGCGTGGAACCCGCGGCTGGCCCTGCTCGTGGCGGCGACGTTCTTCATGGAGTTCCTCGATGGCACGGTGCTGGTCACCGCCATCCCCAGCATCGCCGGCGACTTCGGTGTGGCGGCCGCCAGCGTAAACATCACCATGACGGCCTACCTGATGACCGTGGCGATGGGCATACCGCTCAGCGGCTGGCTCGCCGAACGGTTCGGAGCCCGCAGCATCTTTTGCGTGGCCATCGCACTCTTCACCGTTGCATCCCTGCTCTGCGCCCTGAGCCAGGACCTGGCCATGCTGACACTGAGCCGAATCCTGCAAGGGGCCGGCGGGGCCATGATGGTCCCTGTTGGAACACTCGTCGTGCTCCGCGGGACGCCCAAGTCCGAGCTGCTGCGGGCCACCGCCTACCTTGTCTGGCCCGGGCTCCTGGCCCCGGTACTGGCACCGCTCGTGGGCGGGGCGCTGACCACGTACCTGTCCTGGCACTGGATCTTCCTCGTCAACCTGCCGCTGGGCGTCGCAGCCTTCCTGGCCGCCCTCCGTCTGGTGCCCAGGGCCGCCGGTGACCGGAACCGCAGGCTCGACTGGCTCGGGCTGGGGCTCACCACCTTCGGCGTGGGTGCCCTGGTGGTGGGCCTGGAGCTGGCGGGCAGCCATCCGGAAGGGCCGTGGACCCTGCTGAGCGTGGTGTCCGGGACGGCAGCCCTGGCGTCCGGGGTGCTGTGGATGCTCCGGGCGGCGAATCCGCTGTTCGACCTCACAGTGTTTTCCACCAGGACGTTCCGGGCAACGAACAGCGGCGGCTTCATCTACCGGCTGACCATCAGCGCCGTGCCCTTCCTCCTGCCGCTGATGTTCCAGGAGGGCTTCGGCTGGAGTCCCCTGCACGCAGGCATCATGGTGGCGGCAGTTTTCATCGGAAACATCGGCATCAAACCGGCCACCACGCCGCTGATCCGGCGTTTCGGGTTCAAGCCCGTGCTCGTCTTTGCGTCGCTGGCGTCGGCGGTAACCTTCGCACTCTGTGCCCTGCTCGATGAGCGCACGCCGGAACCGCTGATCTTCGCGCTCCTCGTGTGCAGCGGCGCGTTCCGCTCGATCGGGTTTTCCGCCTACGCCTCGGTGCAGTACGCGGACATCGTGCCCGCTCAGCTGACCTCGGCCAACGCGGTCTCGGCCACACTCGTTCAGCTCTCCACCGGGGCAGGCATCGCCGTGGGGGCCCTCCTCCTTCGAGTGTTCGACTCGGCTCCATTGCTTGCCAGCGGCATCGGCGGGGTGCTGGGTGCCTCGCAGGATCCCGGGCTGGCCCCGTACCGCGGAGCTTTCCTTTCCGTCGCCCTGCTGATGCTCCTCAGCACGGCGGACAGCCTCATGCTGCACCGCCATGCGGGGGCGGAGGTCAGCCGGCCTGGGCGAGCACCAGCGGCAGAACGGCACCGGCGCCGGCCCGCCTGAGGGCGCGGCCGGCCACGGTGACGGTCCAGCGGCTGTCCACGAGGTCGTCGATGAGCATCACGCTCTGGCCTCCAATCCCTGCCAGGGCCGGCTCCAGGCCGGGGCCCACAACAAGCCGGTCCCATACTCCTGCCAGCCGGTAGGCGCTGTTGCCGCCGCGGCCGCCCGTCGGTCCGCCATGCTCCAGGTCCAGCTGGCCCAGGTACGGAATGCGGCCGATCTCCGAGATGCCCCGGGCCAGCGATTCCACGAGCGCCGGCTTCCCGCGCGACGGCAGGCTGACGATGGCCGCCGGCCGCCCCGCCCCGCTCCAGCCCGGACCGCGCGAGTCACCGGCGCCCCATTCGCGCAGCACCTGGACGCAGGCCTGCAGCATGCCCGCGTCCACGGTGCGGTCCGGGGCGCCCGCTGCGAAGAGCTCCCGGAGCGCCCCGCCCCAGCCCAGGTCCGTCAGCCTGGCCAGCACACGGCCTTCCGACAGGCTTTCGTCGGGCTTGATCTTTCCCTTGACGGGCACGCCCAGCCGGTCCATGCCGCTGGGCCACTGCAGCCGGGGCTCCAGCACCATGCCGGCACGGCTGAGCGTCTGCCCGGCGGCCTCGGTCGCCGACGACGCGATATCGGCAGGGAACCACCGGCCGGCGCAGTTGTCGCACCGGCCGCACGCTGCGGCGGTCTCGTCGTCGAGCACCGACGTGATGTACTCCATGCGGCATCCGGCGGTGTCCTGGTAGATAACCATGGAATCCTGCTCGTCCACCCGGGCTTCCGCGATCCGGCTGTAGCGTTCGGCGTCGTAGATCCAGGGCTGTCCGGTGGAACGCCACCCGCCGCCCACGCGCTCCACGGCGCCGTCGACCGCCAGCACCTTCAGCAGCAGCTCAAGCGGTGTCCGGCGCAGGTCGACGCGTGCTTCCAGCGCCAGCGTGGACACTGCCGTCCCGGCCTCGGCCAGCGCCGTCAGCACAGCCGTGGCTTTCTCCTCCGAGGGCATGGAGGCCGTGGCGAAATACTGCCAGATGTCCCTGTCCTCGGACCCGGGCAGGAGCAGCACATCCGCATTGGCGGCGCCGCGGCCGGCACGGCCCACCTGCTGGTAGTACGCCACTGGAGATGACGGCGCGCCGAGGTGGACCACGAAGCCGAGATCAGGTTTGTCGAAGCCCATGCCCAGCGCTGACGTGGCCACGAGTGCCTTGACCTCGTTGTCCTTGAGGAGCTGTTCTGCCCGTTCGCGGTCAGCGGGGTCGGTGCGGCCGGTGTAGGCCAGCACCTGGTGGCCGGCCTCGGCCAGCAGCCGGGCGGTATCCTCGGCCGCTGAAACGGTCAGGGTGTAGATGATGCCGCTTCCCGGCAGATCCGCCAGATGGGTCAGCAGCCAGCCGAGCCGTTCGCGCGAATCCGGCAGGGTGAGCACTCCGAGCCGCAGGGATTCCCTGCCCAGGGAGCCCCGGATGGTGAGCACGCCGTCGCCCAGCTGCTCTTCAATGTCGTGGACCACGCGGGAGTTGGCCGTGGCTGTGGTGGCCAGCACGGGAACTGTATCCGGGAGCTGGGTGATGAGGTCCGCGATGCGCCGGTAGTCGGGGCGGAAGTCGTGTCCCCAGTCCGAAATGCAGTGGGCTTCATCGATGACCAGCAGCCCGGTGCGGCGGACCAACTCGGGCAGCTGGTGTTCCCGGAAGGAAGGGTTGGTGAGCCGCTCGGGCGAAACGAGCAGGACGTCCACCTGGTCCGCCGCGAGCTGCTCGCGCACAGTGTCCCACTCGAGCTGGTTGGCCGAGTTGATGGCCACGGCCCTGACCCCGGCCCGGGCTGCGGCAGCAACCTGATCCCGCATCAGCGCCAGCAGCGGCGAAACAATGAGCGTGGGTCCGGCCCCGCGCCGCCGGAGCAACAGCGACGCCACGAAGTACACGGCCGATTTCCCCCAGCCCGTCCGCTGCACCACAAGCGCCCGCCGGCCGCCGTCGACCAGGGCCTCGATCGCCTCGAACTGTCCGTCGTGGAAGCCGGCGCCGGGGTTGCCGACGAGGTCCCGCAGCACCTCCAGCGCCTGGCCGCGGGATCCCGGAACCGGCGTTCCGGTCCTGGAGGGCGTGCCGGACGGTGCGCTGGATTCGGACGGAAGAACTGCGGCGTGCTGGTTATTGGCCATTGATTCAGTATCCCAGTCTCCTCAGACACCCCAAAGCGCGCTTCCGGCCATGTGGACAACCCACACGCCGGCCCGGCCGGGACGTCAGCCGCCGCCTGCTGCGAATTTCCGTGACTCTTCCTCTCTGGCCCACGTGGCGCTGCAACGTAAGATAAATCCCGTGACTAGCAACCAGACCAATACTTTTGATCTTTCAGCCTCGTTCAAGGCGTATGACGTCCGCGGCATCGTGGGCGATTCCATCACCGCTGAGATCGTCGAAGCCGTGGGGGCCGCCTTCGTTGACGTGCTGGAACTGGAAGGCCAGACGGTCCTGGTCGGCGGTGACATGCGCCCCTCCTCCCCCGAGTTCAGCAAGGCCTTTGCCAGCGGCGCCGCCACCCGCGGGGCAAACGTCCAGCTGCTGGACCTCATCTCCACGGATGAGCTCTACTACGCGTGCGGCGCCCTCAACGCGGCCGGTGCGACGTTCACGGCAAGCCACAACCCGGCCGAATACAACGGCATCAAGATGGCCAAGGCAGGCGCCGTGCCCATTTCCTCGGAATCAGGGCTTAAGGAGATCCAGGCCCTGGCCGAGCAGTACCTCAACGCAGGCTCCATCCCCGCCGCCGCGAACCGCGGCCAAATCGGTATCCAGGACGTCCTCCAGGGCTATGCCGAATACCTGCGCACGCTCGTGGACCTCTCCGGGTCCCGCCCGCTGAAGCTCGTGGTGGATGCCGGTAACGGCATGGCCGGGCTCACCACCCCCGCAGTCCTGGGCGACACCCTGCTGCCGAAGCTGCCCCTTGACATCATCCCGCTGTACTTCGAGCTGGACGGCTCCTTCCCGAACCACCCGGCCAATCCCCTGGAGCCGGAAAACCTGCGCGACCTTCAGGCCGCCGTCCTCGAGCACGGCGCGGACATCGGACTGGCCTTCGACGGCGACGCCGACCGCTGCTTCGTCATCGACGAAAAGGGCCAGCCCGTCTCGCCGTCGGCCATCACCGGAATGGTTGCCCGCCGTGAGATCGCACGCGCCAAGGCCCAGGGCGAGGAAACGCCCACCATCATCCACAACCTGCTGACCTCCCGTGCGGTGCCGGAGCTCGTGGCGCAGGAGGGCGGCCGGGCCGTCCGCACGCGCGTGGGCCACTCCTTCATCAAAGCCGTCATGGCCACGGAAGGCGCGGTGTTCGGAGGCGAGCACTCCGCCCACTTCTACTTCCGCGATTTCTGGAACGCAGACACCGGCATGCTTGCCGCGATGCACGTGCTGGCCGCCCTGGGCGAGCAGGACGGCCCGCTGTCCGAGCTCGGCCGCGAGTACGAGCCGTACGTTTCCTCCGGCGAGATCAACTCGGAGATCGAGGACAAGGCCGGCGCCGTGGAGCGCGTCCGCGCTGATTTCGCCCGCGAGGACGTCACCGTGGACACCATGGACGGCAGCACGTTCACGGCAGTGGACGGCAGCTACTGGTTCAACCTTCGCCCGTCCAACACGGAGCCGTATCTGCGCCTCAACGCCGAAGCCACCGACCACGCCACCATGGAGCGCGTCCGCGACCGCGTGCTCGCCTTGGTCCGCAGCTAGGACCAGCAGTGGCAGAAACAGCACCGCAGCCGGGGCAATCCTGGCGGACTTCTGTTCCGGAGGCTACCGCCACCGATCTGGAAAACCTCCTGGGCACCGGAATGGGGGCCGCTCAGGAGCAGCTGGAGCGCAACGGCGGTTTCCTGCCGTTCGCGCTGGTGGTGGAGAACGACGGCGAAGTCCGTCTGGTGGCGGTCTCGCCGGCGGATTCCGCCAGCGGATCGAGTGACGAGTTCGATGCCGACGGCATGATCCGTGACATCACCGAACTCCTGCGCCAGAACCGCGAAGATTTCCGGGCTGCCGCAATCGTCTGCGACATCACGCTGGTAGAAGAAGGCTCTGACGCCATCCATGTGGCAACGGAACACCGCGATGGTGCCGTCTTCGCCGCCGTCCTGCCTTACGCTGCCAAAGAGTCCACCCGGGAGTGGGAATTCGGCGACCTCAGCGCGGACACAAATGAACCAGTCATCTGGGTGGACTAGCCCGGGCATGTGCGGAGGTCAGTTGGACGGCATTATTAGGCTTAGGTCATGAAGATCAATGCCTTCGCGGACGTCAGTCTGCGCGCCCTCATGGTGCTCGCAGCCGCGCCCGAGGCCGACCTCCTCACTACCCAGGCCGTGGCGGACGCCGTGGGCACGCCCTACAACCACGTCAGCAAGGCCATGGCCAAGCTGCGCGTGCTGGGACTGATCGATGTTGAGCGCGGCCGCAACGGCGGCTCGCGGCTGAATGCTGCGGGCCGAAATGTCACGGTGGGGCAGGTCCTCAGGCAGCTCGATACCCGCGAGGACCCCGCGGACTGCATTGGCCCGGGAGGCCACTGCCCGCTGATTCACGGCTGCCGCCTGCGGGGGGCCCTGGCCCGCGCCCGGGAGGCGTTCTACCGCGAGCTTGATGACGTCGTGGTCGCCTCCCTGCCCGCTTCCAGACAGATGGGGCCGGTCTTCGAGGCCATCGGCCTGCGCCCGGGCCTCTAACAGGCTTCCTGGCTCTTCGATTTGGAGAACCATTTCTACAGGGTGTAGAAAGTGGGTATGAATAGTGGCATTCAAAATGCCAATATTCGCATCCGGTCCGGACGAAGGCCCCGGGCCACTACCTCAGGAGTACACATGCTCTCGGACAAATCCCGCCCTGTCATCGAGGCCACGCTTCCGCTGGTCGGCTCCCGGATCGGGGACATCACACCCAAGTTCTACGCCCGGCTGTTCGCAGCCCACCCCGAACTCCTCGACGGTCTGTTCAGCCGCTCCAACCAGCGCTCGGGCAGCCAGCAGCAGGCCCTCGCCGGCAGCATCGCCGCCTTCGCCACGCACCTCGTCAATAACCCGGGCACCTTGCCCGAAACGGTACTGTCGCGGATCGCCCACAAGCACGCCTCACTGGGCATCACCGAACCGCAGTACCAGGTGGTTTATGAGCACTTGTTCGCTGCCATCGCCGAAGACCTGGCCGGTGTCATCACGCCCGAAATCGCGGAGGCCTGGACCGAGGTCTACTGGCTCATGGCGGATGCCCTGATCAAGGTGGAGAAGGGACTCTACGCGGAACAGGCCAACAGTGAGATGTGGACCCCGTGGCGCGTTGCCGCAAAAGCGCCCGCAGGCACGGGGGCCATGACCTTCACACTCGAACCCGCGGACGACACTCCGGTCACCGCCGCGCTTCCGGGCCAGTACGTCAGCGTGAAGGTCCAGCTTCCGGATGGCCTGCGCCAGGTCCGCCAGTACTCCCTCTCCGGCGATGCCGGCACGAGCCGAATGTTCACCACCAAGCTGGACGACGGCGGCGAGGTATCCCCGGTGCTGCACCACGGCGTCGAGGTCGGCGACATCCTGGAGATTTCCAACCCGTACGGCGAGATCACGCTCAGGGACGGCGACGGCCCGGTGGTCCTGGCCTCGGCCGGGATCGGCTGCACGCCCACGGCGTCCATCCTCCGTTCTTTGGCCGACGCCGGCACAGACCGCGAAGTCCTGGTGCTGCACGCCGAAAGCACACTGGACAGCTGGGCCCTGCGCGGGCAGATGACCGAGGATGTGGCACGGCTGGAAGGCGCCGACCTCCAGCTCTGGCTCGAGCAGCCGCAGGCCGGCTCCAGGGCCGGCTTCATGTCGCTGCGCGAAGTGGACCTGCCGGCCGACGCGTCGCTGTACCTCTGCGGCCCGCTGCCGTTCATGAAGAAGATCCGCAACGAGGCAATCGATGCCGGCATCCCCGCCACAAAGATCCACTACGAGGTCTTCGGTCCGGACATCTGGCTGGCCAACTGAATCCAACAGTGGGCCCACGCCGGCAGGGTTCCCTGGCCGAGCTTGCGAGGCTAGGGCGCCGGTGGGGAACGACGGCGGCTCCGCACCTTTCGTGTGAAAGGTGCGGAGCCGCCGTCGTACTTATGGGTGTGTGGGCCCACGCTGCCGAGGGGCCCCAACCGAGGTTGGGGAGGCAGTGTGGGCCCACGCTGCCGAGGGCCCCCAACCGAGGTTGGGGAGGCAGTGTGGGCCCACGCTGCCGAGGGGCCCCAACCGAGCTTGCGAGGTTGGGGAGGCAGTGGGGACTAGGCCAGGCGGGCCTTCAGACCCTCAAGCTCCTGCTGAAGGGCCACCGGCAGCGAGCTGCCGAAGTTGGCGAACCATTCCTCGATGGATGCCAGCTCGGTCTGCCACTCGGCGGGGTCCACGTGCACGGCTTCCTCCACCTGCTCCGGGGTCATGTCCAGTCCGGTGAGGTCGATGGAGTCACCGGTCGGCACGAAACCGATCGGGGTCTCAACCGCGTCAGCCTTGCCTTCGAGGCGTTCGATGGCCCACTTGAGGACACGGGCGTTGTCGCCGAAGCCGGGCCAGGCGAAGCCGCCCTCGGCCGTGCGGCGGAACCAGTTCACCAGGAAGATCTTGGGCAGACGCTCCGGGTTGGCCTTGGCGGAGAGGTTCACCCAGTGGTTCAGGTAGTCCCCTGCGTCGTAGCCGATGAATGGGAGCATGGCCATCGGGTCGCGGCGCACAACGCCAACGGCGCCGGCTGCTGCAGCCGTGGTCTCCGAGGAAAGCGTGGCTCCCATGAAGATGCCGTTGGACCAGTCGCGGGCCTCGGTGACCAGCGGGATGGTGGTCTTGCGGCGGCCGCCGAAGAGGATGGCGGAGAGCTCCACACCGTCGGGGTTGTGGTATTCCTCGGCAAGCATGTCGATCTGGTCGATCGGCGTGCAGAAACGGGAGTTGGGGTGTGCAGCCGGCTTGTCGGCATCAGGCGTCCAGGAGTTGCCCTGCCAGTCGGTGAGGTGGGCGGGCACTTCCTCGGTCATGCCCTCCCACCACACGCCGCCGTCGTCGGTCAGTGCGACGTTGGTGAAGATGCTGTTGCCCTTGGCGATGGCGCGCATGGCGTTGGGGTTGGTGCCCCAGCCGGTGCCGGGGGCGACGCCGAACAGGCCAGCCTCCGGGTTGACGGCGCGGAGCTCGCCCTCCTTGCCGAAGCGCATCCAGGTGATGTCGTCCCCGAGGGTCTCCACCTTCCAGCCATCGATGGTCGGGTCCAGCAACGCCAGGTTGGTCTTGCCGCAGGCGGACGGGAAGGCCGCGGAGACGTAGTACGTCTTCTTCTCCGGCGAAGTCAGCTTGAGGATCAGCATGTGCTCGGCCAGCCAGCCCTCGTCATGTGCCATGACGGAGGCGATGCGCAGCGCGTAGCACTTCTTGCCCAGCAGGGCGTTTCCGCCGTAGCCCGAACCAAACGACCAGATGGAGCGCTCCTCGGGGAAGTGCACGATCCACTTGTCGGGGTTGCAGGGCCAGGGAACGTCGGCCTGGCCGGCCTCCAGCGGAGCACCGAGGGAGTGCAGGGCCGGAACGAAGAACGCGTTGGTCTCGGTGATCCGGTTGAGCACGTCGGTGCCGATGCGGGCCATGATGCGCATCGAGGCGACAACGTAGGCACTGTCCGTGATCTCCACGCCGAACTTCGGGTCCTCGGCGTCGAGGTGTCCCATGACGAACGGGATGACGTACATTGTGCGGCCGCGCATGGAGCCTGCGAACAGGCCGCGCAGCTTCTCCTTCATCTCAGCCGGGGCCATCCAGTTGTTGGTGAAGCCGGCGTCGTGCTCCTTTTCGGAGCAGATGAAGGTCTGCTCTTCAACCCGGGCCACGTCGGCAGGGTCGGAGAACGCAGCGAAGGAGTTAGGGAACAGCTCCTGGTTCAGCCGCTTCAGGGTGCCCGCAGCGACGAGTTCGTCGGTCAGCCGGGTGTTTTCTTCCTCAGAGCCGTCCACCCAGTGAATCCGGTCCGGCTGGGTCAGCCCAGCGACCTCTTCAACCCATGCCAGTAGACCGGCATGTGTGGTAGGTGCTTCTTCAAGCAGCGGCAGTCGCGCCAGATGGCCCATTTCGGTTCCCTTCTTCGGGTTCAGTGGTGTGTCCTAAATGTTATTTCCAATGGTCTGGCCCATTTCGTGGTCAGACATCTGATGTCCACCTCCTTCAAAGATAAAAACCGCGGAAACTCAAGAATTAGTGATTGAGATTTTCCTAAATTCGTGATGAAGGTCACATAGACCGGTCTAGTAGCGTATATTACATACCGCTCGATTTGGAACTACGGCCGTCCTCGCGTAAAGTTATTCGAGGTTCGGGGCGAGCGGAAAGTTCGCCAGGGGCCGGAAGATGCGCCCATAGCTCAGCTGGATAGAGCGTCTGTCTACGGAACAGAAGGTCAGGGGTTCGAATCCCTTTGGGCGCACAGAATGAAGATCCGCACCGGGAGACCGGTGCGGATCTTCTGCTTTAAGCCGTGACTGATATGCCTGTGGCCCGCCGGGTCGAGGGGCTGAGTCAGCCGCCCCGCCGTGAGGCTACTCCCCTACTGCTTCCTTTATTCGCCGGCGGATGCCATCGAAGTGGCGGGTCAGCAGTTCGGACGCCTTGGCTTTGTCTCCGGCAGCAACGGCAGCGTAGATGCCGCGGTGCAGGGCGGCCAAGGCAACCCGGTCTTCGCTGCCGGGTCCGATCTCGGTGTGGATCTTGCGGTACACCCTCCAGAAAACGCCCAGCAGGTTGAGCAGCAGCTCATTGTTCAGGGGCGCAAAGAGCCTGCTGTGGAAATCGGAGTCAGCCTCCACGAAGGTCTGGCCGGCGGCCGCCAGTTCCTCCATCCGGGCCACGGACGCCTCGACGGCGGCGAGGTCCTTCGCGGTCATGACGTCCATCGCGCTGCTGATAAGTCCCGACTCCAGGGCCTGGCGCACGTCCACGAGTTGCAGCGCTTCGAGACCGTGGTGCCGCAGCGACAACCTGGCGCGGAACATGAGCCCGTCCGCGAGCGCCTCGAAGTTGCTTGGCGCCACGAACATGCCGAACCCATGGCGGATCTCAATGACGCCGAGGGCCTGCAGCACCTTGAGCGATTCCCTGAGCGTGTTCCGCCCGACGCCCAGGGCGACGCACAGCTCGTTCTCGGTAGGCAGGGCATCGCCGGCTTCGAGGTCGCGGTCGAGGATGAGTTCCATGATGTCCGACTGAAGGGCGCGGAGGCGGGCCTGGGCGCTGAACCGTGCGGGCGGAACGCTGTTGACAGGCGGCGGCATTGGAACTCCTTTGCGAGGCTGTTTTCCACGGTATCGGATGTCCCATGTCCTCCGGCCGGGGTGCCTTGCATTATTACGCTGGCAGAGTGCGGCCGCCTGCTCCCGAAACCTGGCGGAGCCGCTGGAGGTGCCGCCGGAGGAACCACCGGAGAATCCGGCAGTCCCGGGCGCAGCCGGCAACATCCCGTCCCGCCGTGCGTGCCCGGGCCGGGCGTAGGCTGTTGCCATGACGCCAGATGTTGTTGAGCGGGAAGTCGATGTCGTTGTGATCGGCGCCGGCGCCGCCGGGGAAAACGTTGCGGACCGGGTGGTGCAGGGCGGCCTCACCGCGGTGCTCGTGGAGCCCGAACTGGTGGGCGGTGAATGCTCCTACTGGGCCTGCATGCCGTCCAAGGCCCTGCTTCGGCCCGGCACCGCACTGCACGGTGCACAGACAGTCCCGGGCGCCAGCGAGGCAGTCACCCGCACCCTGGATGCCGCAGCCGTCCTCGAGCGCCGCGACTCCTTCACGTCGCACTGGCAGGATGACAGCCAGGTGGAATGGGTGGACGGGGCCGGCATCGAGCTGCTCCGCGGCACCGGCCGGATCACCGGCCCGCGGACCGTTGACGTGTCCGGCCGCGACGGCAACCCCTACAAACTCACGGCGCGTCACGCCGTCGTACTGGCCAACGGTTCGACGCCGAACATCCCGCCTATCGATGGGCTGTCCGGCGTCCAGTACTGGGGAACGCGCGAGGCAACCTCGGCTAAGGAGGTGCCGGAGCGCCTTGCCGTCCTGGGAGGAGGGGTGGCCGGCACGGAACTGGCCCAGGCTTTTTCCCGGCTCGGATCGGCCGTCGTACTCGTGACGCGCAGGGGCCTGCTGGGCGCTTTCCCTGGAGAGGCCGGCAGGCTGGTGGAGGCAGGACTGCGTGCCGACGGCGTGGAACTCCACCTGAACACCAAGACGCGAAGCGTCAGCCAGAACGACGACGGCTCGCTCACCCTGACGTTCGACGACGGCGGCACCCGCTCCGTGGACCGGCTGCTCGTCTCTACCGGACGGCATCCTGCCCTGGACGGACTTGGCCTGGAAAGCGTGGGGCTTGGGGCCCGCGACGGAAAGCCGCTGACCCTCAGCACCGACTCGACCGGACTGGTCAGCGCCGCTGCCGGAACTGAGGACGGCCCCTGGCTGTACGCCATCGGCGACGCGGCCGGCAAGGCGCTCCTCACGCATCAGGGAAAGTATGAGGCCCGGGCCACCGGTGCCGCCATCGCCGCCCGGGCCAAGGGCGAACTGCAGGGCGCCCCCGAGGCCTGGAGCCGCTACGCACAGACAGCCGACGAGCATGCCATTCCCAATGTGGTGTTCACCGACCCCGAGGTGGCGAATGTTGGCCGCTCGGTGGAGCAGGCGAGGAAGGACGGCTACAACACGTCGTCTGTGGAGCTGCCCATTTCCGTTGCCGGCTCGTCCCTTCACGCTGAGAATTACCAGGGCTGGGCGCAGCTCGTGATCGACGAGGACCGGCGGGTCCTGCTGGGCGCCACGTTTGCCGGACCGGACGTCGCCGAGTTGCTGCACGCGGCGACCATAGCGGTCGTCGGCGAAGTCCCGCTCGACCGGCTGTGGCACGCCGTCCCCTCCTATCCCACGATCAGCGAAGTCTGGCTGCGGCTCCTGGAAAAGTACGGTCTCTGACGACCGTGTGAACTGACGGGTGGACCGTCAGACGTCCAACCCTGCGCGGGCCCGTGACCAAAGTATTGCAGCCATCCTGGCAATCATGTGCGGCTACGTCCTGAAGTAGCCGGATCCTCAGGGATGATTAGTCCCATGAGCCACATGGGTAACACCGGGAAGGTCGCCGTCGGGGCGTTCCTCGCTGCCCTCGGCATGCTGGTGCTGACGGCCATCACCCTTGAGGCAGCTGTGCTGCTGACATTCCTCGGACTCGTTGCAGTCGGCTACGTGGCTTCGGTGGCGGAGGCATTTTCCCGGCGGCGCCACCTCGCCCTGCTGGCGGGTGCCGCGGGGACCAGCCTGTTCATCGGGTGCACCATCGCGTTCCTGCGAATGTGGGGCCTTGCGTTCAATCAGGATCCGGCCGCCCTTGATGCGGGCGTGGCCACGACGGATTCGGACATCTACTTTTACTTGGCTGTCGGTTCCGGAACGCTCACGCTTCTGGTGGTGTTCGCCGCCGCGGTCTGGCCGTCACGCGGCCACGCGCACCGCCGCTCCCGTGCTCCCGTCCGAAGGGGCCGCCCTGCGCCGTCGCGCGCTTCAGCCAGCCGCCCGGCGTCGCAACGCCAACCGGCCGCACGCCAAGCTGCGCAACGCCAGGCCGGGAAGACCGGGGCGGCCAGGTCCGCCGCCGGGCGGCCCCGCCGCTGACCCGGCCGCACGCTTACCGCCGTGGCCACCACAGGCACCCGGCTGGTTAGCAGGCGGGGAATCCCGGGTACAGAAAGAAATACGGTCAGCGGAATATGCTGTACGGGCCCCATCCGCTGCCCACCTGCCGGCCGCCGGTGAACTGGTTGGTCCCGAGGCTGTAGTAGAAGAGGCGCCCGTCGGTGGCCTTGGCACTAAGCCCCCGCGTTCCCGATCCCAGGAACCCGAATGAGGCATGGGACTGGGCGATGGCGTTCCAGCCGCTCCCCAGCTTCCTCCGCGGCTCCTGGACGAACCTGGCCGCGCCGTCCGACCTGTACAGCTGGAGCTCACCCGTTGGCCTCGTGACCAGCAGGTCCTGCCTGCGGTCATTGTCGAAGTCCGCCATGGTCAGCTTCAGTCCCTGAAAGCCGAACCCGATGCGCTGGGGGGCGCCCAGTGCGCCGCCGCCGGGGTTCGGGTAGTAGAGCATGGTGCCGTCGGTTCCTGTTCCCACCACTCCTGGGTAGCGGTGCCCGTTATGCCACTTGCCCACCGTGATGTTCATGGGCTGCCAGCCGCCGGTTCCCACGATGATGGGGCTGAGGAACCCGCCGGATCCCTTGCCGCGATGCACCGTCAGCCTGCCGGTGTTCCATTGGGCCACGATGTCGTTGATCCCGTCGGAGTTCCAGTCCGCGACAAAACCGGATTTCAGGCCAGTCCATCCGGAACTGCCGATCTTGATGCGCGCGCCGAAACCGCCGCGGCGATTTGCCGGATAGTTCCAGAGGGCCCCGCCGGAGTCGGCGGCAAGCACATCAGCAGCGCTCCTGATGGTGGGCCTGAGCGAGAAGTACTGCTCCATCGTCGGAATGGCCCGGCTCTTCATGTCGATGGCCAGCGCAACCCCCACGTAGCGAAGGTGCCACGGCTCGTACGTGTAGCCGGTGATGTGGGTGTAGCCCTGCGGGTACCGCACAATGAACCCGTAGCGGTGCGCGTTGGCCGCCACCCAGCGTCCGCCCGGGGTGTCCCCGAAGCAGGCAGTCAGCCCGCAGCCGCCGCCGACGTTTCCCACGTCCATGGCGAGGCCGGTCTGGTGCTCGCTGTGACCGGGCCGGGCAGAGATCTGGTCCGCGTACGCCTGGCCATAGATCTGGACGTAGTAGTTGTACAGGTCACGCTGGGTGGCATAGGACCTGTAGCCGCTGATGACCTCAAGTGAGTGGCCTGCAGCGCGCGCTCCGGTGAACAGCTGGTTTGCGGCAGTGGAGACGCCGCGCCGCAGCACGTGACCGCTGCCGTTCCACGACACCAGGTCCGGCGGAACGAACTGCAGGGGGTTCAGCGGCCGGGACTTGTTCACCAGGACCCACGGGTGGCTCGGAGTGGTCACAACGCTCGTCGGCAACTGCTCGCCGGACGGCGCTGCCTGGGCAGCCGGGGCGCCGGTCAGGAACAGAGCAAGAACTACGACGGCGGCCGCGCACCGCCGGGCATGCGCCCGCCACTGCATCCAACCAGAATCAAGCATGGCGGGCCCTTCCCCACTAGACGACGCTGGGGTTAAGCGTACCCGCGTCCCCGCTGGCGTTCGACGCGCCGGGGTCTGGAATTAGGGGCCCGGAATTACAGGATCAGAGCTGGCTCTTGGCGGGCCCGGCCAGGAAGTTAATGTTTACGCGGAACCTTAAAGTGCGTGATTCGGGCGTCCTGCCCGTCCAGCTCGGCCCACGACTTTTCGGTTTCGAGGACGGTCAGTCCGCTGGTGGGAAAGCGGGTGGCGGCGTCCATATAGGCGTCATGGTTCGAATCGCGGGAGGCCAGATGCATGGCAAGGTCCTGGACTCCGGGCATATGGGAGATCACCATCAGCGTGGTGACAGTGTCCGGGACGTGGTTTATCACCGACAGCATGCCGAGCGCGGACGCACCGTAGAGCCCGTCCTCCAGTTTCGGCGTCGGAGCCTTGTCCCCCAGCTCGCTGCATACCCAGGTGCAGGTTTGCCTGGTCCGCAGGGCGCTTGAGCACAGGATGAAGTCCGGGACGATGTTGTGCTTGACCAGCCACTTGCCCGCCAACGGAGCCTCGCGATGGCCTCGCTCTTCCAACGGCCGGTCATGGTCCGCCACGCCGCCGGGCCAGTCGGCCTTGGCATGGCGCATGATGACCAGCCGCTTCTTGTGGTGCCCACTCATGGACTCACCCTACTACCCGGGCCGGAGGCAGGCCGGGCAGTGCCAGCTCAGTCGTCCAGGACGAACGTCACTTCCAGCACCACATGCCAGGCGACTACCTGACCATCGGTGATTTCGACTTTCTGCTCCTTGACCCAGGCGCCGGAGACACCGCGCAGTGTCTTGTTGGCGCGGGCGATGCCTTCCTTGATGGCGTCGTCAAAAGAGGTTTTGGAGTTCGCGCTCAAGGTGGTGATGCGTGCGACAGACATGGTCTTCCTCCTGGTGGCCGGACGGACGATCCGAGCCTACGCCTGACCTGGAAAAGTCAACAGGGTCCGAACAGGCGATCCCGGCCGCACATGCAGAAGCGCCCGCCCCTCAATTGAGGAACGGGCGCTTTACGAGCGAATTCGCTAAGGGGAAACTAGATCGAGTATTCCGGAGCTGCCCAAACGATAACCTCGGGGTGCTCGTAGAAGCGGTAGCCCTGGCCGCGGACGGTGCGCACGGTGTTGGCGAGGCGGCCAAGCTTCGAGCGGAGGCGGCGGATGTGGACGTCGATGGTGCGCTCGTTGGGCACCTCCTCCGCGTTGCGCCACAGGCCTTCGAGAAGCTCGTCGCGGCCCACGGTGCGCGTGCCGTTCTCGACGAGGTAGTTAAGGAGCTCGAACTCCTTGAACGTCAGGTTCAGGGATTCGCCGTCAAGGTGCACTTCGCGGCGCGCGAGGTCGATCAGGACACCGGACGGGCGGGGATCCTGGGCCGGCTGGAGCCGGGTGGTTTCGGTGCGCTGCCGGGAGTTCACCGTCGGGTCGCCAAAGGTGGAACGGACGACGTCGAGCGCGGAACCGGGCGCGCTGGCCGGCGCCACTGCGACGGCAGCGTAGCTCTCAGCGCCGGAAACCAGCGACTGGGCGTAGGCCCGGATTTCCTGGGCCAGCTTGGCAATGGAGGTGCCGGCAGCTGCGGCCGTTTCCTCGTCGATCCCCATGTACAGGACAAATCCGCGCGCCACGTTGTCGTTCTGCACCGGACGGACGGTGGCGCCGGGCGCCGGAGCCACAACGGGCGTGGGGGCGGTCATCGGCGCGGCTTCTTCAGCCTGGACCGCGCGGAGCTGGCCGTAGGAGTTGGGGTTATACCCCTGGGGGGCGTAGCCCGGCGCGGGAACGGCGGAGCCCTGGCCGGCGGGGAACGCCGGGCGGGCGCCAAAACCTGGGCGGTGGCCTGACGCCTGGCCAGGCTTGTTGGCGTTACGGACGGAGATGTGGACGTATCCAGATGCAACTGACATGAATGCTTACCTCAATGTGAATGGCCGTCATCGCGGCTCGAATGCTTGGTTCCCCGCAATGAGTTCTGGGGAGGGCGCCCGACGCTGGGCTCTGGGGGCGAATGCCTAAAAACTTTGTGGGGTGGAAAGTTAGGCGTGCATTCGACAACAGCGCATGTCGACAGCAGCGGGTGTGCTGGGCCAATAATCTGCGGCTGCAGGTGCTGTTGAGTTCTTGTTCACATTGGAAGTGTGCAACGTAACAATGAGAACTTGCAAGTAACAATGGGTCGGTCGGTCCGCATCGTGAGACGAAACGCGCGATTGTGGGCTAAATCACAACTTTGACGACTTCAGATTTTGCCGACGTTTTTCCAGAACGAACGTTCAGAAAGAGCATTTTTCCGAATTATCTGCACGCAACAGCCTGTTTATCGACGATTATTCAGACAACTCAAACATGCCGGAATTACGCGGCCGCAAATCGCGAATTGTCCAGCTATGACGCGGCCCAAACGGAAAATTTTGGGCAGGGCATTCTTTCCCCGGTCCGGTCAAGCGGGCCGGGCGGCACCACGCCGCTCGGCCCATGCGGCCAGTCCGGCTCGCTAGGCTGGATTCACAGCCGGTGCACAGGAATCCCAAAGCCCCGGCTAACGAGCAGATCGGAGAGTTGTCCCATGGCTCCCTCGCACTCCATGACGAACAACCTTCCCCAGCTCACCCACCCGGACGGCTCCCCCATCCGTGCCCTCGTGGTTGATGACGAGCCCAGCCTCTCCGAACTCATGAGCATGGGCCTGCGGATGGCGGGCTGGTCCGTCGCCGTGGCCGCGGACGGCCCGGAGGCGGTCAGGCTCGCGAAGGAATTCCGCCCCGACGTCCTGGTGCTCGATGTCATGCTCCCCGGGTTCGACGGCGTTGAGCTCCTCGGCAGGATCCGCTCGTTCGCACCGGAGGTGCCGGCGCTTTTCCTCACTGCCAAGGACGCGGTGCAGGACCGGATCCTGGGCCTCGCCGCCGGAGGGGACGACTACGTGACCAAGCCTTTCAGCATGGAGGAAGTCCTGCTGCGCCTCCACCGCCTGGTGCAGCGCTCCGGCGTAGCAGCCATGGACACTTCCGAACTCGTCGTGGGAGACCTGGTCCTGAATCTGGATACCCGCGAGGTCACCCGGGCCGGGGACGAACTGCAGCTCACGGCCACGCAGTTTGAGCTGCTGCGGTATCTCATGGAAAACCCGAAGCGCGTGGTGAGCAAAGCCCAGATCCTGGACCGCGTGTGGAATTACGACTTCGGCGGCCAAGCCAACATCGTGAAGCTCTACATTTCCTACCTCCGCAGAAAGGTGGACGCCGTCCACCCGCCCATGATCCACACGGTCCGCGGCGCGGGCTACGTCATCAAACCGGCAGACTAGGCCGTGGCAAAGCCCACCGGCGCCACCCGGAGCCAACAGCGCCGCTGGCTGAACCCCGGAACGTGGCATCTCCGCACCCGCCTGGTACTCGTAGCCATGGTCCTGCTCGTGGCCATCTGCGCCGCGGTCGGACTGTTCAGCTATGCCTCCATGGACGCCTTCCTCACGCGCCAGCTGGACGAGCGGCTCACCGGCGCATCAGAGCGTGCCAGTGTTTTCGGGCGGCCGCCCCTCGGGGCGCAGGGGAAGAGGCCCGATCCGTTGGATGCGAAAGGCTTGGGACCGGGCACGCTCGTTGGCCGGATTGAAAACGGACAGGTTTGGAGCGCGGGATTCCTCACCAAGGAGGGCACGCGGGCCTCAGTCTCAGCCGCTGACAACGAGGTTCTCCTGGGCCTCGCCCCCGGCGGGGTCCCTGCCGACCGGACGCTGTCCACCGGGGCGTACCGACTGGTCGCCGACCAGAGCCCCTACGGGGATGTCATGGTCACAGGCCTCCCCCTGGCCGACAAGCAGAACACCCTGACCTCCCTCATCTGGACCATCAGCATCGTGTCGCTCGGCGGCCTTGTGCTTATCGGGCTTGCCGGAACAGTGATCATCCGCCGCACCATGAAGCCCCTCGAACAGCTGTCCGAGGTTGCCACGCAGGTTTCACGCCTGCCCCTCGATGCCGGCGAGGTTGCACTGGCAGTCCGCGTTCCGCCGTCGAACGCCCATCCCGGAACGGAAGTGGGAAGCGTGGGGCACGCGCTCAACCTCATGCTGGACAACGTGTCCAACGCGCTTGAGGCGCGGCAGCAGAGCGAAATGAAGTTCCGCCAGTTCGTGGCCGACGCTTCACACGAGCTCCGCACGCCGCTCACCGCCATCCGCGGCTACACAGAGCTGATGCGCATGACCGAGACCTTCACCCCGAACGGCCAGCGGTCCCTCGCCCGGGTACAAAGCCAGTCTGAGCGGATGAGCACGCTGGTGGAGGACCTGCTGCTGCTCGCCAGGCTCGACGAGGGACAGCCGCTCAAGCTCGGGGACGTGGACCTGACCCAGCTGGTGATCGAAACAGTGAGCGATGAAAAGGTCATGGCTCCGGACCGCAGCTGGCATCTCGAACTGCCCGACGAGCCGGTGGTGGTGCGCGGCGATGCCTCCCAGCTGCACCAGGTGCTGGTCAACCTGCTGTCGAATGCCCGCAAGCACACTGGTCCTGGCACCACAGTGGTCACCCGCGTCAGGACGGCCGCGGACGGGACTGCAGTTATCACCGTGATCGACGACGGCGAAGGCATCCCGCCGGAATTCGTGGACCGGGTTTTCGCCCGCTTCGCCCGCGCAGACGCGTCCCGCGCCGTCCGGGTCCCCGCAGGCGCTGTCCCCGACGGTGTGGTCCCCGCCGGCGCTGTCCCCGCCGGCGAGGGAACCAGCGGCCTGGGCCTGTCAATCGTCCAGTCCATCATCAAAGCCCACGGTGGCGCCGTGGAGGTCGCGTCGCGCCCCGGCCGGACCGAATTCACCGTCACCCTGCCCGTGCGGCCGTCCGCGCAAGGTGACGCGCCGACGTCGTGATGTCCGTTACCTAAATGTGACTTAAGCGCCAGCCTCCTGTACGGTCGATGAGGTGCGGCCATCATCTGGGCCGCATATCCGGATGGACGCCCAGCTCTGCCGCTTCCCGGATTCCGCTTGACCAGGCAGAGGCGGGGGAACCAGAGTCCCGGGCAATCCGCATCAGCCCTTGGGGTGAAGCCGACACGTGTGTTTCCGTGCGGCCGGATGACCTCATCCGAACCCGACAGCTAACTCCGCAGGTGTTGAGAGGCAATCCACCATGTCTGAATTCAAGGTACCAACGCGCCCTGAACGCGATCCAAAACAGTCCCGGCAGAAGATTTCACGCCACCGCGCCGAGCCCGCCCGTCCCGCATCAGCCTGGGGCCGTCTCACCGCGAACATCCCGTCGTTCGGCCGCCGCGCAGCCGTTGTGACCACAGCCTGCGCCGTCCTGATCGGCGTCGGCGCTGCCGGCCAGGCGGCCGAGCACGCCACCCCCGCGGCAGCGCCCGAGGCGGCATCGGCAACAACTGAGGCCCCGCCGACGCTGAACTTCGACAAGACGCTGATCTCCGCCCTGCCCAGCCCCACGGCTGCCCCGGTGGCACCCCAGTCCGTTGCCAAACCGGCGCCGCCCAAGGCTGCACCCGCGGTGAAGGCCGCCCCCAAGGCCGCCGCCAAACCGGCGCCCGCCAAGGCCGCTGCCGCCAAGCCGAAGGCCGTCGCTCCGGCCGTAAAGGCCGCCCCGGCCAAGGTGGCCCCGGCACCCAAGCCCGCGGCCCCTGTGGCAGTGAACGACCCCGCCGGCGCGCAGGCCTATGCCGCCAGCAAGCTGTCCTCGTACGGCTGGGCGGCGGACCAGATGCAGTGCCTCAAGACGCTCTGGACCAAGGAGTCTGAGTGGCGGACCACTGCGACGAACCCCAGCAGCGGTGCGTATGGCGTGGTGCAGTCCCTGCCCGCCGAGAAAATGGCGAGTGCCGGAGCGGACTACCGCACCAACTACCGCACGCAGATCAACTGGGGCCTTGGCTACGTCAAGGAGCGCTACGGCTCCCCCTGCGCTGCACTGAACTTTCACTACGCCAACAACTGGTACTAAACCGGCACCAGTCTGAGAGCGCGGCAGGCATTTCTGCACCGTTTTGAGCGTCCGAAGGGCCCCGGGATCCACGTGATCCGGGGCCCTTCGGCGTCGGTGCAACATGCTGCCGGCGGGAAAGTGGTGCAGAAATGCGTCAGAGCAGTAAGGAGTCAGAGCAGGAAGGAAATGATCCGGCGTCCATCCTCGTCGGCTTCCACCGAGGCTGTGACAGCGGAGTAGTCCGGGATGTGCGGCACGCCGTCGGGCACGACGCCGGTATTCGGGCCCACCGCCACCGTCCGGATTCCGGCCGCCAGGCCTGCAGCGATCCCGGCCGGCGCGTCCTCGAAGACCACGGCGTCCGCAGGCTCCACGCCCAGCAGCTCGGCGGCGCGCAGGTATCCCTCGGGATGCGGTTTGCCGTGGGTGACAAGGTCCGCCGTGACGGCCGTGCCAGGCATGGGCAGACCCGCTGCGCCCATGCGGACGTTCGCCAGCACCCGGTCGGCTGACGTCACCAATGCCACTGCGTCGGCAGGCAAGGCGCGCAGGAGTTCGGCAGCCCCGGGCAAGGCGACAATGCCTTCGGTCCGAACGCGCTCCATCGCACCGAGCTCAGCGGTGAGTGCAGCAACATCCGCGCCGACGGGGGCAAACCGCCGCACGGTGTCCCGTGCCTGCACGCCGTGGGAAGTCCGCAGGATCTCTGCAATGTCCAGACCGTAGCGCGCGGCGAACTCACCCCACACCTGTTCCACCACCGCCGTGGAATCAACCAATGTGCCGTCCATGTCAAAGAGGACGGCACGGGCAACCAGGGCAGTGGAGACGGATTCGGCAGGAAGGTTCATGGATCCATCCTGCCTCATGGAGGGCAGGGAGGACGTTTAGCCGTTCGGCCGGTGGGCCATGTACTGCACCGCCCACTTGTTGCCGTCGGGATCGGCAAAGTAGACAAAGTGGCCCCAGTCCTGCACATCGACGTCGCTGACGTCCACGCCGTTGGCCTTCAGCTGATCGTGGGCTTTGTGGATGTCGCTGACCACAAGCTGGAGGCCGGGTGCTGTACCGGGAGGAGCCTCGTTGAGGCCCTCGCCGATGGCAATCGAGCAGCCGGAACCCGGAGGGGTGAGCTGGACGAAACGGAGACCGTCCATGGGCCTCTCGTCGTAATCGGCGTTGAAGCCGACCTTGTTGACGTAGAAGTCCTTGGCTCGGTCCACATCGGACACCGGGACAAAGATGAGTTCAAGTTTCCAGTCCATGGTGCACAGGCTATCCCGGCGGCAGAACCATCCGGAAGGGTCCGGGCAAGGTAGCCGAAGTCAGTGGGCGATGCCGTACAGGCGGTCACCGGCGTCGCCCAGGCCGGGCACGATGTAGGACTTCTCGTTCAGTTTCTCGTCAATCGAAGCGAGGACGATGGTGACGTTGGCGTCGGAGAGTTCTTCCTCGAGTTTGGCCAGGCCCTCAGGGGCGGCCAGCAGGCAGATGCACGTGACGTCGGAAGCTCCGCGTTTGAAGAGGAACTTGATGGCCTCCCGCAGCGTGCCCCCGGTGGCGAGCATCGGGTCCAAAACGAAGATCTGCCGGTCCGTGAGGTTTTCCGGCAGCCGCTCGGCGTAGGTGATGATATCGAGGGTTTCCTCGTCGCGGGCCATGCCGAGGAAACCGACCTCGGCGGTGGGGACCAGTTTGGTCATCCCTTCGAGCATGCCCAGTCCCGCCCGGAGAATCGGTACAACCAGCGGTGTGGGCTTGGTGAATGCGGTGCCGACGGTGGTGGCGATCGGGGTCTCGATGGTGACAGGCTCGGTGCGGACGTCTCGGGTTGCCTCATAGGCGAGGAGGGTGACGAGCTCCTCGGCCAGCTGGCGGAAAACGGGGGACGGTGTGTTCTTATCCCGCAGGACGGTGAGTTTGTGGGCGACCAGCGGGTGGTCCACGACGAGAGTTCGCATGGGTCAAAACTATCACCCGGAGGGCGGCCCCCCGCCGTGGCTTCCGCCCCTTGCGGCAGTGCCGTCGGAGCCTTTCTCCGCTTCGGATTCGCCTATGTCAGAGGACTCCTTATTTGGCATGTGGGCCGGGTGCTCGAAGGTGGGAGCGGGACCTGCATGCTCACGGCGCCGGATGATGTGGAACAGCCGGTGTGCCAGGATCACCATGCCCACCCACGCGAAGCCGAGCAGCCACGCCGCCATCACATCGGTCATCCAGTGGTGGCCCAGGAACACCCGGCTCAGGCCCATGGCGATGATGAACAGCATGCCCACCGTGATGAATGCCGCCCGGACCAGGTTCCTGTACGTCTGCAGGCACATCAGGTATACCACCACGCCAATCACCACCGTGGTGTTTAGGGTGTGTCCGCTGGGGAACGAGGGCGAAAACTCGAACGGCGGAACGGCGTCGATATGTTCCGGGCGGACCCGGCCCATGAGCGTCTTGCCCACAGTGGTGGCTGTGATTGATACTGCCGCCGCCCCACCCACAAGGATGAGGGGCCGCCAGCTCCGGCTGACATAGGTCAGCCAGGCAACGAGGATGCTGGCCAGAATGGGCATGCCGATGCCGCCGCCTATGTTGGTGAACGCCGTCACCGCGGCATCCAGGCCGGGGTTTCGGTATTGCTTGGCGATCTCAAGGGTCGGCTGGTCCAGGCCGGCAACGCCGTCTTTGGCTACAACACTCTCGTACACCTCGGCCCCAAGCAGCGCAAGGGAGATGACCAGGAAGCCGCCCACTATGAGTGTGATCCACAGCGCCGCGTACGGGCCGAGCCACCGGCCAAACCGATCATGCAGGGATTTCATCATCTCTCCCGGTAACGCGCTGTCCGAAGCTAAGTACCCTTCGAAACTATCATTGAGCCATGGCACCGGCAGATCCGCAACACCTCGAATGGATGGGCCTTGCCCTCGAAGAAGCCCGGCGAGCGCTGGCCACCGAGGACGTGCCCATCGGCGCCGTCGTCATCGGTCCCGACGGCACGGTGCTGGGATCCGGACGGAACGAACGTGAGGCGCTGGGCGACCCTACTGCCCACGCCGAAGTCGTCGCCATCCGGGAGGCGGCCGCCCGGCTCCGCGAACAGGCTGTGCGCCAGGGCGGCCGTGGAGACGGCTGGCGGCTCGAGGACTGCACCCTCGTGGTGACACTGGAACCATGCGCCATGTGCGCCGGGGCGATCGTGCTGGCGAGGATCCACCGCGTGGTGTTCGGCGCCTGGGATGAGAAGGCCGGAGCGGCCGGGTCCGTCTTCGACATCCTCCGCGAGCGCCGCCTCAACCACTGGGTGGAGGTTTATGCGGGCGTCCAGGAAGAGGAGTGCGGTGCCGTGCTGCGGGAATTCTTCGCCGCGCACCGGGGGTCCCAGCGCTTGTAGGGCTCCCTAACCCTGGCCGCCGGCAGCATTTAGCGCGTCGATCCGCTCCTGCCGGGACGCCGGTGAATCCAGGCTGTAGGACCGGAAATCGCCGAGGTCCTCCTGGATCCAGGCCTCCACCTCGGCGATGCGTCGTGTAACGGCAGGGGTGGGACCGTCGAAGACCCAGTGGGCGATCCGCGCTTTGCCGGGGTCGTACTGCCAGAGTCCGATGATGCGTCCGCGGTCCAGGATGGGGTGGTCCGGGAGGTCCGCCTGCAGGGCCAGGGTGGAATTCAGCAGCTTCCTGCCTTTGTCCGCCTCGGCGAACAGGTCAGCAGAGTTTCGCCGCTGCAGCACCAGCGAGTCAGTTCCAGCCAGCAGTTGGATCTGTTCCTTCCCTGGTGCCGTAAACGCGCTGAGGCGGTCGACGTCGTCGGGCAGCATCCACAGGGCCCCGCCTCCGGCGGTAGTAATCCCGGCGGTGGGAATCTCGACGGCGTCAGCGGCGGCCAGCGCCGCTTTGCTCTGGGTGACGGTGAACCCGGTGAACCACTGGGACTGCCTGAGGGTGGCGCCGCCGGTCCAGCCCAGGTAGCGGCGGATCAGCTCGGCGCGGGCGTCCTCGGGGCCGAGGGCGGTGCGCGGCAACCCCCAGAGGGTGTAGGCGTAGCGCTGCTGGTCCAGGCGCCCGTTGATGGGAACCCGGCGGATCCGGCCGTCCGCCTGCAGCAGCCCCAGTGCCGTCGGCAAGGTGGTGGACACACCCTTTTTCTTGCCCTCGTCGCCGAGGCTCCGGACGGATTCGCCCAGTTCATCCTTGAGCTGTTTGGGGTCCATGGGACCTTCGGCTTCAGAGAGCACGTGCAGGATCTGTTCTTCGAGCAGGGTGATCTCGCCGCGGTCCACACCCAGCCGGGCCAGGACCCTGAAGGCCTCTTCGGCGTTCTTGCCCAGGCTCAGGGCCCATTCGAAGTCCGCCCGCCCCAGGACGTAGGTGCAGCCCCGCGCCGTGGGAAGCTCTTGGATTTTCAGGTCCAGGACGTCCTGGTCGACTTGTTCGCGGCGGATCCCGGCCCGCGCAAAGAGCGTGAGGTAGGGATTGGCCCCACCCACAGACCGTGCCCAACCGGCGCGGGCGAAAACCTCTTCCGGCGTGGCACCGGCGAGCGTGCCGTCCAGCCCCTGTTTGTGCCAGGCCCACGCCCGGAGCAGCGCGGGTGTGAGCCGTTCAGCGTGGAGACCGTCGGCGCCGACGCTGTCAGGGGTCGAGAGGTGGGTAGTCATGGGCTCATTGTCCATCAGCATCCCGGGGGCTAGGAATGCCCGGCCTGCGGCGTCGCTTCGCCGACGACGTCCAGGACGGACCGGGCCGTCGCATCCCAGCCCGGCAGCCGTTCCCTGCCCGCGAGCGTCGCACGGCGCCACGCGGCCTGCTGCTCCGGCGAAGTGAGCCAGCCCCGCAGCGCTGCCGCGAGCGGGGCCGGGTCCGAGTCAAGGACGACGACGGCCCCTGGCAGCGCGGATTCGTCGCCTTCCAGCCTTGCCCCGTGCGGCGCACCCAGGCTTAGGGCCTCCACCGCTCCAGTGCCGGCGCGGACCACCACCGGCACGCCACGCGCCAACGACTCGGTGACCGCCATGCCGAAGGCCTCCACCTTGGAGACAAGCAGGCTCAGGTCTGCCGCGTGCCATTCGTTCTCCAGCGCCTGCCCCTTCAGCTCACCGGGGAGGCGCACGCGGCCCTCCAGGCCGGACTCCTGCAGCGCCGCTCTCACCTCCCGGGCGTAGTCAGGGTCCGCCTCATCGGAACCGACCAGGGCCGCCGTCCACGGCAGGTCCTGCAGCCGTGACAGGGCGCCCAGGAGGATCAACTGGTCCTTGTTTGGCAGCAGGGCCGCCACGGAAACCAGATGCGGCGGTTCCGAGCCTTCAGCCAGTTCCGCCAGGTCCGTTCCGGGGAGCGCCACGTGCACGTTGCCGGCGCCGTGGCGGCGGGTGATCTCGGCGGCCACGGAGCCACTGGTACAGATCACGCCGGCCGCGGCGCGGAGGGCGCGGATCTCCAGCTCCGGATGGTCGGCCAGGACCATGTGCAGCAGGATCCACGGCTGCTGCCCGCCCGCGGCTGCTGCTTCCAGGGCTTCCGGGGCCCCGGAGGCGATGAGCCCGTCCACTATCGTGACCGTTCCACCCGCCGCGGGTCCCTGGTCCGGGGTAGGGGAACCCTCCCCCAAGAGGCGGGCGAACCGCCGTCGGTCTTCACTGCTGCCCACCGGCCAGTTACCGTCCACGCGTTCCACGGTCGCGCTGACGCCCAGCAGGGCGAGCCCGCGCACGAGGGACGCGTTATAGACGTTGCCGCCGGAGTTGTGGACGATATTGCCGGGAACGAGCAGGCGGACGGCGGCTGGACGGGGCTGCATGGGGCTCCTATTCGAAATCGAGGGTGTAGGTGGCCCAGGCATCCGGATTTTCCCGCAGCGTGACGTCCAGGCCGGACAGCTCGCGGCCGTCCTCGTCATCGCGCAACTGCCCCGCCACCGCCCCGGCGATGTACTGCGCCAGTGCTTCGGTGGTGCTCAGCTTGCCGGCGAAGTCAGGGTGTTCGTCCAGGTTCCGGTAGTTGAGGCCGGCGAGCACCTTTTCGATGATCGCGCCCGCGGCGCCGATGTCCAGGACGATCGCGTCGTCGTTGAGCGCACGACGGCGGAAGCTCACCTCTGCCACGAAGGTCGCCCCGTGCAGGGCCTGCGCCGGCCCGAACGCCTCCCGGGGCAGGCTGTGGGCGATCATGAAGTGGCGGCGGACGGTCAGGCTGAACACTGGTTACCTCGTGGTTTCTGTTGTGGGGAATTCGATGGCTGCGGGGTATTCGATGACATGGCACAGCGCTGCCAGCACGCCGTCTGACAGCCGCTCGACGACGTCGGGCAGTTCCTTGAACGCGGACGTGCCCGTGAGGAATGCGTCGAAGACGGGGTCTTTCAGAAGGGATACCGCGGTCTCCAGGCGGTCGGCGTTGGTGCGGCGGTGGCGGCGCGCCCGGGCCACGGCACCCACCTGGCTTGCACGGATGGAGAGCCTGCGGGCGTGGAAATCCTCCCCGAGCGCCAGGGCAACCTTCCGGTCCGCGTACCAGGACATCTCGATGATTTCGCCTTCGTCGCCCACGAGCTTCAGGCTGCGCTCCAGGCCGCCCTCGGAAGCGGAGCAGTGGAAGACGATGTCGCAGTCAGGCAGGGCGTCATCCGGGTGGGCAAAGTCCACGCCCAGGGCGTCGGCGAGGTCCTTGCGCCCGGGGTCGATGTCCACGAGCTGGAGCCGCGCGAGCGGGAAGGTGCGGAGCAGCGTTGCCACCATGCCGCCCACCAGTCCCGCGCCGATTACGGCGATGCGGTCGCCCAGCCTCGGCCCTGCCTCCCACAGCGCGTTGACGGCTGTCTCCACCGTGCCGGTGAGCACCGCCCGGCGGGGAGGGACGTCGTCGGGAACGCGGGTCAGTGCGGAGACCGGAACAACGTACCGGTCCTGGTGTGGATGGAGGCAGAAGACCGTTTGGCCGGGCCAGTCTTCCGGCCCCTCCTCCACGACTCCGACGGAGAGGTATCCGAACTTCACCGGCGAGGGGAAAGAGCCCTCCTGGTGCGGGGCCCGCATCTGCTCCGCGACGCACGGCGGAACGGCGGCATGATGCACCACGAGCTCGGTGCCTTTGCTGATCCCCGAATACAGCGCGCGGACCAGCGCCTCGTCCGGTCCGGGGCGCCGGAGCTCCTCGGTTCGGAGCTCGCCCTGCTCAGGGCCGATCGTCCAGTATGCGGTTGCTTCTGCGTGCTGCGGAGAGGTAGTCATCTTGCTTATGAATCTAGTGCCCAGCCATCTTCAGGCGGAAGAGGAGGCCCGGCGTGGCCCCTCTGTCTACGCGCGGATACACCGCGGGCGGCCAGTTCGCGGCCGCCGTTTTGGGGTTGGGGGCCTGGCTCCGGTACCCTAGTCAGGTTGGTGACGTGTCCGAGCGGCCGAAGGTGCAACACTCGAAATGTTGTTTGGTGTCAAAGCCAACGTGGGTTCAAATCCCACCGTCACCGCCAAGTAGAGAGACCCCGGTTCCCCTGTAAACAGAGGGAACCGGGGTCTTTTGCATTGGCGGGAAACTCTCCTGCGTCCAAGCGGCTATAGCCTTGCCCGGAGGTGACGGTTCCCGTCCGCTACATGGCGTCCGGCCTCTGGTCCCCCTTGTGGCCCCGCAGATTCTCCTGCACCTTGCCAAACAGATCCTTGATGGTGGATTCGGTGTTAGTCAGCATGTCCGGCTGGACATACACGTTTTGGGTCGGGTTAACGGTGTAATTCGTCTGCAGCCCTCCCGTGCCGTCCACACCTTCCAGGGCAAGCGTCACTCCGGTGTCCTTGCGGATGATGGCGCCGATGCGACCAAAAACCAGGGTGCCGTCGTCGGGCTGGAAGCTGACCGTCAGCCCTACATGGGTCCTGTTGAGGTCGGTGGCCACGACAGCCTTCTCATTGCCGGTCCCTGCGTAATCCATGACTTCTCCTTGCGTTAGAGAGCGACGTACGTCAGCAGTCTATGGGCGCCGGGTTACACCCGTACAGACGGCAGGTAACCGGTTTGGAGCCGCTTGGAGCCGGCGCAAAGACCCCAGCGGAAAGGCATTGAGCGGGCCCATTCCACGCGCTTCAATGAAGTCCGGACGTGTAATCGCGAGGAGGCAACAGTGGATCCGCAATGTGGCAGAAGCACCGATTACGAGTTCCGCACTGTATGGCGCGTGGCCGGGACCCCGGAGGAGGTGGCAGCCATTCTGGGCGACGCTTCCACACTTCCGCAGTGGTGGCCGTCGGTCTACCTGTCGGTGGAACCCATCCACGCGGGCAAGGAAGACGGCACCGGCGGCATGGTCAGGCTTCACACCAAGGGGTGGCTGCCCTACACCCTCCGCTGGACCCTGACCGTCACCACACCCATCACCAGCAGCGGCTTCAGCCTCCGGGCCACCGGGGACCTCAACGGCACGGGCCGCTGGCTTTTCGAACAGGACGGCCCGGAAACCGTCATCACGTATGACTGGCGTGTCAGGGCCAGCAAACCGCTGCTCCGCCGCCTGGGCTGGCTGCTGAAACCGGCGTTTGCGGTCAACCACCGCTGGGCCATGGCACGGGGGCAGGAAAGCCTCGCCTTGGAGCTGCGCCGCCGGCGGGGCTCCACGGACCAGCACACGGCGCCCACACCACCGCCGCCCACGTTCCCGCGGTCGGCGGGGCGTGGGCGGCGAGCCTAGTTACGCGGCCGGTGGTCTAGTTACTTGTATGGGTGATAATCCGCCGTTGGCAGGCTCTGGTTCCAAGCCCTGACAGCCGCCATCACCCCGCGAAAAGAGGGGGCCCGAACTCAATCTCCAAGGTTTTTGCAACCTATGACCTTGAAGATGGCTGGATTCTGCAGGACGCATAGGGACGGTCATGCATTCCCTGCCAGCGTATTGTCCAGCAAGGGCGGGAACGGACATGATAACCAAGCGGCAAAGCGATGATTCCTGATCCATCTGCGTCCAACTACGGGACCGCCGACGGTGCCATTCGCCAGACCGATCCGGCCGAGGACCTCTTCATTGATCCGCCGGTACGGTCGCAGCGCTTGCTGTTCGCCAGCGCGGAGGCGTACCCGTTCGTCAAGGTGGGCGGGCTGGCTGACGTCAGCGCTGCGCTGCCGAAGAGGTTGGCCGAGCTTGGCTTCAACGTCCGTCTGGTGATTCCGGCCTATCGAGGGCTCGGCGGCAGCCCGGTCCTCACCTTCGATGTGCCCTTTGGCCCGATCGCCGAGCGAGTCACAGTCCGTCGTCTCCCGCCCCTTGGCGAAGTGGAGGTGCTGACGCTGGACATTCCGGGGTGGTTCGACCGGGAGATCCCCTACAGCTACCAGGACGACGACGTCATGCCATTTGTGCTGTTCTCCAAGGCTGTCGCTGCGCTGGCAGCCCAGGAGGCGTGGCGTCCTCACATCATCCACTGCAACGACTGGCACTGCGGGCTCGTCGCCCAGGAAGCCCGGCAGGGACCCCACCGGCGGGCGCTGGAGCGCACCGGGATCGTCTTTACAATCCACAACATCGCCTACCAGGGGCGGGTCGGAGCCGCTACCGACCAGCTGATCGGACTACCCCCGGCGGGAAGCCTTCTCGAGCGGGGGATCGCCTTCGCAGATCGGGTCAACACCGTCAGTCCCCGCTACATGCAGGAGATCCTCACCCCTGCACTGGGCGCGGGGATGGACGGGTTGCTGCGCACTCGTGGCGAAAACGCACGCGGGATTCTCAACGGCGTCGATTACGAGGAGTTCAGTCCGGAAGTGGACCCGTGGATCGCCACGCGCTACGACGGCTCCTTCGATGCCGGCAAGCTTGCGAACAAGGCCGTCCTGCAGCAGATGAGCAACCTCGAGCGCGCACCGGACCGTCCGCTCTTCGGCATGGTCGCCCGGCTGGTGTCACAAAAGGGGATTGGCCTGTTGTCCTCCGCGCTGGAGCAGTTTGTGGCCCGGGGGGCCCAAGTGGTGGTGCTGGGCGAGGGGACACTCCGCTACCGACGTGCACTGCAGGCGGCTGCCCGGCGTTTCCCAGGCAGCGTGGCGTACCACCCCACATCTCGGGAGTCCCTGGCCCGGCAGATCTATGCAGGCTCGGACTTCTTCCTGGCGCCGTCTGTTTTCGAGCCCTGCGGACTGACGCCACTGATCGCTCTGCGTTACGGCACCATCCCGATCGTGCGTCGCACCGGAGGCCTTGCAGACACCATAAAGGATTACGCCGAGGATCCAACCGTGGGCCTGGGTTTCGTCTTCGTCCAACGCCGCGTAGCGTCAATGCTGTCAGCTGTTGACAACGCACTCTCTGTCTACAGGCGCCCGCCTGAATGGCATAGCCTTAAGTGCCGGGCGATGGGAGCGGACTTCTCCTGGCGGGCACCGGCACGCGAATACGTCGCCCTGTACGACGAGGCCGTGCGCTCGCGCCGCAGCCCGGACGTCATCTTGAGAGCAGCGCCGGCCAGCCTCCCGATGACCCGGTCGAGGACACGCCCGAGTCCGCTCCCCCTGGCGCTCGTCCACCACGCCAATCAGTATCTGATCACCGACGGCTACCATGACCGGGAAGGCCTGACCTCGCTGGTGACCGGGTATGCGGCGCTGCTGCGGCTACACGAGAAATTTCGCACTCCGATCAACCTCCACCTGTCCGGGACAATGGTCGAGGCGGCGGCGTGGCACCACCCTTGGTTCCTCGCCGACGTGCGGAGGCTGCGCGACGTCGGACTGCTCTCGCTCATCGGCGGAACCTACTCGGAAAACGTCCTCACCGCCTTCGACCCGGAGTTCAATCGACGACAGCTGCACGAGCTGTTCTGGCTATACCGGCGCCATCTGGGATGCACGCCGGACGATCTGGAGATTTGCTGGGTTCCCGAACGGGTTTGGGATACCGATCGCCTCGCTGGAGACCTGACAGACCCCACCCTGCCGAACGGCGGCTACCGTTACGTCCTGCTCGATGACCGGCTGCTGTATCCCACTGACAGTACCCGCGGAGGCAGTGACAGGGCGGACTTCGACGGTGCCGATCCGGCCAGCCCTCCTCCGGCCGACGCCCTCCGCCCCTACCGCATCGAGGGAGGCAACGGCCTGCAGGTTGTGCCGATGTCGACCCGGCTGCGCTACTGGGTTCCCCCAGATGACCGAAGCCACTGGCGCAGCCTGTCGCGCATGGCTGAACTCTCCACCGCCCCCGGTGATGACACCGTCCTGGTGTATGCGGACGACATGGAGAAGAGTGCCGGAGTAGGTCCGTGGCACCCCAGTGCCCTCGGACGGTACGAGGAGTTTCTGCGATGGCTGGCCACCCAGTCGAACCTCGTTCCGGTGGATCTGCCATCGTGGCTCGGCCAGCGCCGACGTGTCCCGGGCGTCCGCATGGTCGAACGCGGTACCTTCGTTGAGCTGGCTCAGGATTGGCATGCCGGAGAGGACTATTCGGGCTGGAGCCAGGACGAGGCCTGGCGCCCCTACCAGGAGCACCTTGCCCGAGCCCGCCGCGCCATAGCCGCCGCGGAACGCGCCGGTGCCGAGCCGCGGCTGACTGCGCTGGCTTGGAAACACCTGTTGGCTTCGGCATACGAGACGGCGTGGCACGACACGGACCAGCCGGAGCGACCTCCCGCCGCCTGGGCCAAGGCGGTGGCAAGCCATGCGCGCGCAGCCAGTGTGCTGGCTTCGGCTGCCCGATGGTTCGCCGGCTCCACCCGCGTGCTCGGGGCCGAACTGACCGACATTGACGATGACGGCACGGAGGAGCTGGTCCTGAGGAGCAAACACCTGTTCGCCGTGCTTTCGCCGGCATGCGGTGGGCGTCTGATCTATCTGGCATACCGCGGCCCGGACGGAGGCGTACTGGTTATCGGAAACCCCACCGACGACTGGAACTGCCAGGAGGAGTTGAACACCTACATGCATGTCCCGGCCAACCACCCCGGCGGGCTCGCCGACGGCGGGGGCATCAACGACCGACATGACGTTACGGTCCACTCCGCAGACGGGATGATCCGGGTGGAGTTGGAGAACGTGGAGGAGGACAGTCCGTTGCAGGGGCTGCGCAAACGGATCATTATCGACGATGTCAGCCCCGCACTGCTGGTGTCCTACGACGTGCCAACGGCAACAGCCGAAATTACCGTGGAGACCTGCCTGTCGCCGGACTACTACCGGCTGCTCCGCAATGGTACGGCAGATCTGCAGCGTCGCGGAGGACGGAACTGGCGGGGCGCCTGCAACCGCGAAGCGGGCGTGTGGATCGCTCTGGCCAGCGACGAGGATACAACCTGGTGCGACCCCGACAGGCCGGATCCAGGTCACGGCGTCCTCATCCGGATGCGCGCCCGGGAGCCGTCCTTCCACTTGCTTATCGGGGTCGGCGACATCGATGACGACATGGCCCGTATAGCCGTGCAGGCGGGCCGGGAACGACTCGCGGACCTGACTGCCCGCGACCTGATGGGAGGCCGGACGTGAGCGCCGGCACGGGCGCCGTCGCGGCCACATCTGCCGGTGACTCACGGACGGAGCGGATCGCGATCGCCGAGACGCTGCTCGTCTCGCCTCCACCGCTCGATGCCCTGCCACCGGGTCCGCCGCAGGTGCTCACACGTTCGGTCGTACACGCCTCCCGCAGCCGGCCGGTGGTCAGATGGACCATCACCCTCGACTCCGGCAGGCGGCCCTCGGCTCCGCTGGCGGTAATCGGCAAGGGCTACCGTGCGGGCGGCGGCGAGCAGGCGTGGCGGTTGCTGAGAAGCCTGCATGGGGCCGGCTTCGGCGGCCCCCCGTTCCGGGTTCCCGCGCCGTACGGCTTCGACCCGACCCGCCAGCTCCTGGCACAGGAGGAGGCGCCGAGCACGACGCTGCACTCGCTCCTGACCGGTGACCCGGGGCCGGCCGCACCCGAAGCCGGGCGGGCCGGGCGCTGGCTCGCCCGCCTGCACAATGTCAAGGACGTGGAAGTGCCGGACCTCAAAGTGGACTTCGAGCGGCTCAAACTCACCGAATACGCCGCGGCATTGGCCGGGATTCTGCCACAGACCGCCGTCCGACTGGGCGAGCTCACGGCGGGAACCTTGGAGGGGCTGGCCGGGGCTGGCGGCTCTCGGGTGCTGACCCACGGTGACTTCCAGCCCAAGAACATCCATCTGGACCGACACTGTGTCATGGTCATCGACTTTGACCGGGCAGCTTGGGCTCCCGCCGCGCGGGACCTCGGCCACTTCATCGGGCAGACCATCACCATGGGTGCCTCGCGGCATGGAACCCTGGAGGCCGCCGCGCCCTGGGTGGATGCCTTCCTGGACGGTTACTCCGACGGCGGCGGGGACGCCGGTGCCGTCCGCTCCGCCCCTGCATACGTAGCCCGAACCTTCGCCGAGGTCCTCTTCTACCGCCTCGTGGTCCGGCCGGTCAGGGACACCTCGTTCGTGCCTGGCTGGCTCGATGCCTGGGAGGCGGCCGTCGAGGCCGCGGCGGTGGGCGGGTACCGATGAGCCGATCGCGCACCACCCGGGACACTGGTCCCGACGCCGCGGCAAGGCGGCGCGCATCGGGCGCCTCCCCCATACCTGTCATGCCCGCCCGCATGATCCTGCGGACCTTCGGGCCCTTTCTGCGGCCCCAATGGCCGGGCTGCCTGCTGGCCGGACTGCTCGCCGTCGCCGGTACGGGTGTCGCGCTGCTCAAGCCATGGCCACTGAAATATCTCTTCGACGAAGTGCTGCTGCCCAGCGGCAATCCGACCGGTCAGGACGTTCAGTACATCCTCGTCCTCATCGTCGTGGCGCTGGCCGGCATCGCCGTCCTGGACTCCCTGGTCGGGGCCGCGCGGAGCTACGCCCTGACTGTGGTCGGCGAACGCGTGGCCGCAGCCATTCGTACACGGCTGTACGACCACCTGCAGCGGCTGCCCCTCCGCTACCACGAGCGGACGCCGACCGGTGAACTGACCACGCGCCTGACGGGGGACGTCGACAAAGTGCGAGCGCTGCTCACCGTGACGTTCGTCGACGCCTCGACGCACGTTCTCACGCTGGCGGGCATGGCGGGGGTGCTGCTGGTCCTGGACTGGCAGCTCAGCGTGGCGCTGCTTCTGGTGCTGCCCCTGCTCCTGCTCACGGTCGCCAGCTTCCGCGCCCGCATCCGGGCGGTGGAGGAGAGCTCCCGCGAGAGCGAGGGCGGCCTGGCGGCCGTGGCGCAGGAGGCGTTAGTGGCGATCAAGCTGGTCAAGGCCACCGGGCGGGAAGAGCACGAGTCCCGCCGCTTCCGGCGCCATTCCGATGCCTCGGTCGCGGCGGTACTCCGGTCGGCGCGCACGAGTGCCGCCTTCAGTGCCGCGGTGGACGCAGTGGTGGCCGTGGCCACCACTGGTCTCATCTGGCTCGGCGCCCAGCGCGTGCTGGAGGGTGCCCTCACCCCCGGCGACCTGGTGATTTTCACGTCGTACCTGCGTGACTTCTTCGGCCCCACCCGGGCATTGTCCAAACTGCCCGCCCAGCTGACCCGTGCCGGCGTCCGCGCCGCCCGCATCGCCGACACCCTCCGGCGCCGCCCGGACGTGCAGGACAAGCCAGGTGCGCTCGTCGCCGGCCCACCAAGGAACAGGCTGAGCCTCGACGGGGTGGGATTCGCTTACACCAAGGGCCAGCCCGTCCTGCGGGACGTGGACCTGACCGTGCCCGTGGGTAACACCCTCGCCATCGTTGGACCTACGGGCGCGGGGAAGTCGACGATCGCCGCCCTGCTGTGCCGGCTGGAAGACCCCACCAGCGGCCGAGTCCTCCTGGACGACGCGGACCTGCGCGATCTGACAGGCGAGAGCCTGCACACCCAGGTCGGGCTGGTCACGCAGGACGCGGTACTGTTCCGGGTGTCCGTGCGGGAGAATATCGCGTACGCCCGTCCTGGCGCCTCCGCGGACGAGATCGAGCACGCTGCCCGCGTAGCCCAGGCCCACGACTTTGTCCAGGCACTACCGGACGGGTACGAGACGATCCTCGCCGAGCGCGGGGCGACGTTGTCCGGAGGGCAGAGACAGCGGTTGGCACTGGCGCGTGCGGTCCTGCAGGGTTGCCCAGTCCTCGTGCTCGACGAGCCGACGACTGGGCTGGACGCCCGTTCCGAGGACGCCGTGCTCCGTGCACTGCGGCACGTCAGCTCGGGGCGGACCACGGTGATCATCACGCACCGAATGGCAGCCGCGATGTCCGCGGACGAGATCGTCGTACTTGAAGCAGGGCGGGTGGTGGAACGCGGTACCCACCACCAGCTCATCGCGGCGGGCGGACTCTATACCGAGATGTGCCTCATCCAAGGGATCATCGACTCCCGGGCGGCCCTGAAGGACAGCGCCGCCGACGGGCGCCAGGACCCGCCTCCTCTGGACGTTGAAGCCGACCAGCCCGCCACCCAGCAGGGGGAACCCCACCGCGACCGAGCCCAGTTTCCACCTGAAGCCCGACTCCGCCCGTAGTGCGCCGGCTCACCGACAACCCTTACTCCATTAAGGAGAACGCATGAACCGCATCCAGAGCCGTACCCGGAACCGCCTCCAGAACCGCCAGGTAAAGGAGCAGCAGAGCGAACGAGCCCAACGGGTCTGCGCCCCTGAGTTCCTCGACCGGTACGTCCGGCCGCACCTGGTCACAGAGCTCACGCCGCGCGGCGGGACGTGGACGACCAAGGTGATCCAACTGGACGGCAGCGGGGCAGCAACCGTGCAGATCGAACTCGACGGCGGGTCCCCCGTATTCGCCAAGCTGTTCCCCTTCGAGGACGGTCCTGAGGTCCACGCAAAGTTGCACGCCCTGCGCGCTGCCGGGCTCGGGGCCGGCTCCCGGTACCAGGCCGTAGAGCCGCTCGCGTGGTACGGGGAGGAGAATGTCCTGCTCTGCCGGGGAGCACCCGGTCAGCCGCTGTCGCAGCTGCTCGACGGGGACGGCAATGCCCTCGCCGAAGGCGCCGCCCGCGCCGGCACGTGGCTGGCCCACCTGCACGGACTGGACATTCGGGTCGGCGCCCCACGCTCTCTCCTGGCGACAGGAGAGTTGACGAGCCTGGCCAAGCGGCTGGCCAAGGTCGCCGTTGACCAGCCCGGCTACGTCGATCAGGCCCTGGGCATGCTCGATCGCCTGGACGCCCTCAGCCTGGATACCGTGGACGGCATCGTGGCCCAAAGCCACGGGCAATACCGGCCAATCCACGTCTTCCTGACCGATGACGTCGTGACGGTCATCGACCTGGACCGCAGCGCACCGGCCGACCCGGCCCGGGATGTCGCCGAGTTCCTGCACCGGTTGCGCCAGAGCATGCACTCGACCACCGGTGACATCAGGCGGGCCGACCGGCCATGCGATGCATTCCTCGCTGCCTACCGGGAAGCGACCGACGGGGACCGGTTGGTGAACCTCCGCTTCCACTGGGCACGTTACATCTTTCACAGCCTCAACCGAGAGTTCAAAAGCGGGGATGCCGACTGGCGGAACGGTGGGAACGCCCTGTTCCGGCTCTATAGGGACGAGTTCGAGCGCGTCGCAGAGGGATGGGCAGGAGCATGATTTCGTCGGAAGGCATACTGCTGGATCGTGCCGGGCAGGAACTCCCACTGGCCGAGCTCGCCAGCCTGTGGCCACTCGGTGGCTGGACCTCTGTCACCCCCGTACCAGGGGGCAAGAACGAGCACCTACGGGTGGCCGCCGCGCACGGCACCCACTACCTGCGCCGCTCCTACCGGTCCAAGTCACGTGACGAGCTCACCGGCCAGTTGCACCTGATGCAACTGCTCCGGAACAGGGGGTTCCCGGCTCCGGAGGTGGTCCCAACCTGCAACGGCTCGGACCACGTAGAGATCGCGGGCAGGCTGTGGATCGCCACCCGAGGCGTCGAGGGGACGCCATTCGACGACGGCTCGCGGGAGCACGTGCGGGCACTGGGCCGGACAGTCGCCCAGTACCACCGGGTCATTGCTGACCAGCCCGCGCCGCCAGCCGAACCGCCCGTGCTCACGGAATTACGCAACCGAGGTGAACACGAGGTCGATCAGGCACTGCGGACCCGCACACTGCAGGTGGTCGAACATTTGACCGGGCTGCTGCCGGACCTGCCCCGGGTCGTCGTGCACGGCGGCGCACGGCGCGGCAGCCTCGTCTTCACCGGCGACCAGGTGGCGGGGGTCCTGGACTTCGACAGCGCCCACGCGGACGTCAGGGTCCTGGATCTCGCGGTTGCCGTTCACGACGTCAGCAAGGTCTACACCCGCGACGGGGAGGCCAACAACAAGGTGGCGCTCGACCTCGGCCGCGTCACCGAACTGCTCGTGGCCTACAGCGGGGAGGTGCGGCCCGCTGCAGCCGAGGTGGAGGCGCTCCCACTACTGCTGGAGGCCAAGCGGCTGAAGCGGGGCTTGGGGCGGCGTAGCCGCCTCCGGGACGGGGAGCCGCTGTCCGACAACGACCACGCGAAGATCCGTCAGGAGGACGACCGACTCGCCTGGCTGGACGAACACCGGGATGCTTTGGCGGCCGCCTGCCGCGGAGCTATGGGGGGAACATGTTCAGTTCCAGGATGCAACGAGACAGGTTTTTGGCGGGGCGGATAGCACTGCGGTCTCACGTGGCCCGGGTAGCGGGAGTGGATCCCGGCTCCCTTTATCCTGATTACTCGCCGCCGTGAGGGAGTTCTTGGCGACCAGCTGCTGCCCACGAAATCTTGAGTCCACGCCACCCTGATTGAACCGCAGCGCCGGTAAACGCGTCTACAAAGTACCACCGGTATGTCCCCATCTCTGCGGGAGCACGAGTTCCCAGATCCAATCCCGCATCAGGTGCAGCGCAAGGAGGCAGCGATGACGCTGGAACTGCAGTCTTTTGCATCGGCATTGCAGCTGGCCCTCGGACACCTCGGTGTTGTGCACATCGATGCGGAGGGAGTGGTATCTCTGCTTGTCCCGGCGGCAAGGGGTGCTGGTGAGACCAGGACGTTCACATTTCTGGAACCGCTGGAGGTAATCCATTCAAAAATCACCATCGACGTGGTCACCTGGCACTCAAGGTGGCCGGGCAAGTCCCGGGAGGACGCGGCCATGGCAGCCTTCAGCCTGCAGGTCCAGGAAGCAATGGAGACGGCGGAGGAATGGGTGACGACTTTGCGGCTGACACCAAGCGGAGTCGTGGCGGACCTGTAGTGCCGGCATGTCCATAGCGCCGATTGGTCCCGGCGCATCCGGCTAACGAGCTGCCGGTTCGGTTTCATCAGACTTGCCCCTCGCCAAACCTCCTCGCCCGGCCCGGAGGTCACAATCAGGGAATCAAATCCGCCACGCGGTCCTGCCTTCGTTGACTCCGGCGGCGCGGGCCGCAAAGTTAGACCCATGAGGCTTCAGCGAATCCCCACCGGACTGGCAGGCACGACGGCGGCTGCCGCACTGGCGCTCTTGCTCACAGCCTGCGGGCCGAGCCAACCCTCCGGCCAGACAAGCCCGGAGCAGACGACGGACCCGGGCGGCGCAAGCAGCAGCGCCAGCCCCCGGGCCGCCGAAACCTCGGATCCGCCGTCGTCCTCCTCTGCCGCCCCTACTTCCGTCCCGGCACCGTCCAAGCCAGCGCCGACTGGCGCGGCGGCAACGCCAGGTTCCACAGCCGCCGGCGCGCAGCTGTGCAAGGCGTCAGCGCTGAAGGCCAGCACGGATGCCACCGGCGGCGGCGCAGCCGGCAGCGTCTACATGCGGCTGATCCTGACCAACAGCGGCACCGCACCCTGCCACCTCAAGGGCTTCCCCGGCGTTTCGCTGACCAACGGAGCCGGCGGACAGCCGATCGGCGCACCGGCCAGTCGGGACGCGACAACACCGGTGAGCGACGTACTGCTGGCCCCCGGTCAGTCCGGCTCAGCAGTGCTGCGCTACACCCAGGCCCGCAACTACCCGGACTGCATCCTGGCCCAGGCGGCCGGCTTCCGGATCTACCCGCCCGAGGACACCGCATCCCTCTTCGTGGCCAGACCTTCGGACGCCTGCAGCAATGCCTCCATCGAACTCCTCAGCATCGGGGCGTTTCAGCGCAGTTAGCTCCGGTGTTCCTCCACCCCGATTCCATAAGTACACTTACGATTACTCGGAGGCCTTAGCCGCCTGGCAGTGCCTGCGGCGGGAGTGCTCCGCGATGTGGCTACGGTTGAAGGCAGGTTGATTTGCATGACGTCGCTCTGGTTGGACCGCACCGACACTTTCAGCGGAGATGACTTCCGCCAAGGCGCCGCCTACGACACTGTCGTCGTCGGAGCGGGCCTCACCGGGCTGGTCACCGCGCTCCTGCTTGCACGCTCGGGGAAAAGCGTCCTCGTGCTCGAAGCGAGGACGCCCGGGGCAGTAACTACCGGCAACACCACCGCGAAGGTCACCCTGCTGCAGGGAACCGTTCTCTCAGCGCTCAGTGCCCAATACTCCGCGAAAATGATCGATGCGTACGTGGCCGCCAACCGCGAGGGGCAGGCCTGGCTGCTGCGGTACCTCGAATCCAGCAACCTCCCGTACCAGGAGCGTGACGCTTACACCTATGCCGCCACGCCGCAGGGCGCCGATAGGCTGCGCAAGGAACTGGCCGTGGCTTTGGCCGCGGGGGTCGAGGTGGACTATGTGCGGAACCCCGGGCTCCCTTTCCCGGTCCACGGTGCGGTGCGGCTCCCCGGCCAGGCACAGATCAATCCCATGGATGCCATCCTTGCCCTGGCCCGGGACGTTCGTTCGCATGGCGGCAGCGTGGTCAGCGGCGTCCGGGTCCAGAAAGTAAGCGGTACCGGGCCGTCCACGGTTGAGACGGACCGCGGTACCGTTCGCGCCAACGAGGTCGTACTCGCCACCGGAACGCCCATCCTGAACCGTGGCCTGTATTTTGCCAAGCTCAAGCCCGGACGCTCCTATGCCGCGGCAATGGAACTGGCGGACTCCACTGCACCCCCGGACGGCATGTACCTGTCGGTGGAGCACCCCGTCCGGTCGCTGCGCGACTATCCTGCCGACGGCCGGCGCCTGTTGCTCGTAGGCGGCAACGGCCATCCCGTGGGACGGGCGGAATCGGAGCAGGCCCACCTGGACGAACTGCTGGCTTGGGCACACTCGCACTATCCCGGTGCCACGGTGACACACACTTGGTCCGCCCAGGACTACCAGTCCGTCAACCTCATGCCCTTCTTCGGCAAACTCCCCCGCGGGCGCGGCCGGATCTTCTTCGCCACCGGGTACAACAAGTGGGGAATGACCAATGCCGTTGCGGCGTCCCTGGGTATCGCCGCGGATATCCTCGGCGGCCAGCTGGAGTGGGCCAACACCATCCACCGCCGCGTCACGGCCCCTCCCGGGGCTGCGTCCGCTGTGTCGCTGAACGCCGGTGTGGCAGCCACCCTGGCAAAGGACTGGGCACGGGCCGGACTGCAGAAGCTGCCGCAGCAAGGCACCACCCCGCCTGCGGAGGGGACGGGGACCGTTGCACTCCGCGGGCGCAAGCCGGTCGCGACGTCCACCGTGAACGGGACGACGTGCTCCCTGTCAGCCGTCTGCACGCATCTCGGCGGCATAGTGCACTGGAACGACAACGAGAAATCCTGGGACTGCCCCCTGCACGGTTCCCGTTTCAGCAGCGACGGCACGTTGCTGGAAGGACCGGCCACGCACAACCTGCAGCCTGCGGCGGAATCAGGTCCGAAAGACAACAGCTGAAGCGACCGTCCCGCGGACTGATGCGGCCGACGGACCGACCGGTGCCGGCCCAGGTGACCGCCCGCCGACGGCGGCCATACTGTCGCTGCCTTGAGGCATGATGGAGGCATGCAGTCGCAGGGGCCCGCCGGCACATCCGGCGGCACATCTTCGGTGGACTCCATGGGCCAGTTCAGCCGGCCCACCAGGGAGTGGTTCCTTGGCGCCTTTTCCGAGCCGACCCCTGCCCAGCACGGTGCCTGGAGCGCCATTTCCTCGGGATCGCACGCGCTGGTCGTCGCCCCCACCGGTTCGGGGAAAACGCTCGCCGCCTTCCTGTGGGCCCTGGACAGACTGCTGGTTGCCGGGGCAACGGCCGGCGGCCCCGCAGAGCAGGAGGACAGCCAAAAAGCCGACGGCGGGAATCCTCCCACCGCCGCCAAACAGCCCAGAGCCAGGCCGCCAAAGCGGAAAACCCGCGTCCTGTATATTTCGCCGCTCAAGGCGCTTGGCGTCGACGTCGAACGCAACCTCCGTTCACCCCTCATCGGCATCACCCAGACGGCCAAGCGGCTGGACCTGCCGGCCCCGCTGATCACCGTGGGCGTCCGGTCCGGGGACACAACGGCGTCTGACCGCCGCGCCCTGCTCAGCAACCCGCCGGATATCCTCATCACCACTCCGGAATCGCTGTTCCTCATGCTGACATCCAGGGCCCGGGAAACCCTCAGCGAGGTGGACACCATCATCGTGGACGAAGTCCACGCCGTGGCCGGCACCAAGCGCGGCGCCCACCTCGCCGTCTCACTCGAGCGCCTCGATGCGCTGCTGCCCAAACCGGCCCAGCGGATCGGCCTGTCCGCCACCGTGGAGCCCCGGGAGCTCGTCGCGCAGTTCCTGGCCGGCTCGGCCCCGGTCGAGATCGTGGCCCCGCCGTCCCGCAAGAACTGGGACCTCACCGTCTCTGTCCCTGTGGAGGACATGTCGGATCTCCAGGGCGCGGCCGGAGCCTTCGATTCAGGTCCTGCCTCAGGGCTGCAGCCGCAGGCCTCCATCTGGCCGCATGTGGAGGAGAAGATCGTGGACCTGGTGCTGGCGAACCAGTCCACCATCGTTTTCGCCAACTCACGGAGGCTCGCCGAAAGGCTGACCGCGCGGCTGAACGAGATCCATGCCGAGCGGCAGCTCATGGCTGTCGGCGGCGGTTGGGAGGAGCCGGCGCCCGACCTGTCAGGCTCCCTCCCGACCTCCACAGCCACCCCCGCCCACATGATGGCGCAGGCAGGAAGTACCTCCGGCGCCGAGCCGCTGCTGGCCAGGGCCCACCACGGCTCCGTCTCCAAGGACCAGCGGGCGCTCATCGAGGATGACCTGAAGTCCGGACGGCTGCGCTGCGTCGTGGCCACGTCGTCCTTGGAACTCGGCATCGACATGGGCGCCGTGGACCTTGTTGTCCAGGTGGAGTCCCCGCCGTCCGTGGCCAGCGGCCTGCAGCGCGTGGGCCGTGCCGGACACCAGGTGGGCGAAATCTCGCAGGGCTACCTCTTTCCGAAACACCGGGCCGATCTCGTCCACACCGCGATCACCGTGGAGCGCATGCTGGACGGCAAGATCGAACGGCTCAGCGTTCCGGCGAACCCCCTGGACATCCTGGCCCAGCAGACCGTCGCGGCGACGGCCCTGGGCAGCATCGATGTGGAGGAATGGTTCGCCACCGTGCGGCGCTCCGCACCGTTCGCCACCCTCCCGCGCTCCGCCTTCGAAGCCACCCTCGACCTGCTGGCCGGACGCTACCCCTCGGACGAATTCGCCGAACTCCGGCCCCGCATCATCTGGGACCGCAACGCCGGGACCATCGAGGGAAGACCCGGCGCGCAGCGCCTCGCCGTCACATCCGGAGGCACCATCCCCGACCGCGGGCTGTTCGGCGTCTACATCATCGGCACCGAAGTTGAGGGATCGGCCTCACCTTCCGGCGGGGACGCCGCCGGCAGGGTTTCCGGCACGCCCGCTCCCGCAAAGGGCGGCCGGCGCGTCGGCGAGCTCGACGAGGAGATGGTCTACGAATCCAGGGTCGGCGACATCTTCGCCCTCGGCGCCACGAGCTGGAAGATCGAGGACATCACGCACGACCGCGTGCTGGTCTCCCCCGCCTTCGGCCAGCCCGGCAAACTGCCGTTCTGGAAGGGCGACTCCCTGGGGCGGCCCGTTGACCTCGGCCGCGCCCTTGGCGCGTTCGTCCGCGAACTGTCAGCGTCCGACGTCGGCCCGGCAACCGAACGCTGCAAGGCCAGCGGCCTTGACGACTTCGCCGCCAACAACCTGCTCCAGTACCTCAATGAGCAGAAACTGGCCACCGACGTGGTGCCCAGCGACACCACGCTGGTGGTGGAACGCTTCCACGATGAACTCGGCGACTGGCGGGTGATCCTGCACAGTCCGTTCGGGATGCCCGTCCATGCCCCCTGGGCACTGGCCGTGGGCCAGCGCCTCCAGCAGCGCTACGGCCTGGACGGCTCCGCCATGGCCGCCGACGATGGCATCGTGCTGCGCGTTCCCATGATGGAGGATGAACCGCCCGGCGCGGAGCTCTTCCTCTTTGACCCCGAGGAGCTCGAGCAGATCGTGACGGCCGAGGTTGGTGGCAGCGCCCTGTTCGCCTCGCGCTTCCGGGAATGCGCGGCCCGTGCCCTGTTGCTGCCGCGGCAAACCCCAGGCAAACGGCAGCCACTGTGGCAACAGCGCCAGCGCTCCGCCCAACTGCTCGACGTCGCACGGAAGTACCCCGCGTTCCCCATCGTCCTGGAGACTGTGCGCGAGTGCCTGCAGGATGTCTATGACCTGCCGGCCCTGAAGGACATCGCCACATCCGTGGAACGCCGCGAGCTGCGCATCGTCCAGACCACCACCCAGCAGCCGTCGCCGTTCGCCAAGTCCCTGCTGTTCGGCTACGTGGCCCAGTTCCTCTACGAGGGAGATTCTCCGCTGGCGGAGCGCAGGGCCGCCGCGCTGGCCCTGGATTCCACGCTCCTCAACGAACTCCTCGGCCGAGTGGAGCTGCGGGAACTGCTGGATGCCAGGGTCATCGAAGCGACCGAGCGCGAGCTGCAGCGTCTTGCCCCGGACCGCAAGGTACGGGGCATCGAGGGGGTCGCCGACCTGCTTCGGCTGCTGGGCCCGTTGTCGCCGGACGAGGTCGCAGCCAGGCTCGATCCTGTTGGACCTGCCGACACCGGGCTGGCGGAACCTGTCGAAACCAAGCCGACAGCCGAGCGTGCCGACAGCCCGCCGTCCGAGGCCACGCTGGCGGACGCGGCCTCGCACCTCTCCGCACTCCAGCGGGCCAACCGCGCCATCAGGGTGAGCGTCGGGGGCGTCGAGCGCTACGCGGCGGTGGAAGACGCCGCCAGGCTGCGGGATGCCATTGGGGTTCCCCTTCCCATGGGTGTGCCCCTGGCTTTCATCGAGCCGGTGGCGGATCCCCTCGGCGACCTCGTCTCCCGGTATGCGCGAACGCACGGTCCGTTCACCGCCACGGAGGCCGCAGCGCGGCTCGGGCTTGGTGTCGCCGTGGTGGGCACTGCGCTGAAACGGCTCGCCGCCGACGGCCGCGTGGTGGAGGGTGAGTTCCGGCCCCATATCGAGCCGGCGGCGGAGTCCGCCCCGGATGCCTCCGGAAGGCAGAACGACGGCGGTTTTGCGGCGGCTGAGGACGACGAGCATTCCGGCCCCGGTTCGCCTGCCGCGACGGTTCCGCCGTCCACCGTCGTGCTGCCCGCCCACAGCGAATGGTGCGACGCCGAAGTGCTGCGCAAGCTCCGCCGTCGTTCGCTGGCCGCACTGCGGGCAGAAGTGGAGCCCGTCGACGCGACAGCCTACGGCCGGTTCCTGCCCGCCTGGCAGAACGTGCGGGGTCCGGGAACCCGCCGAGGCCAACCGGCGCTGCGCGGGCTGGACGGAATAGTCACTGCCATTGACCAGCTCTCCGGGGTGCCCGTTCCGGCGTCGGCCTGGGAGCCGCTTGTGCTGGCCAGCCGTGTGTCCAACTACCAGCCCGCCATGCTGGACGAGCTCATGGCAGCCGGTGAGGTCCTCTGGTCCGGGGCAGGTTCCCTGCCCGGCAACGACGGCTGGATCAGCATGCATCTGGCCGATTCGGCGGAACTGACGCTGAATCCGGCCATCGACTTCGAACCCGGTGATGCCCAGCGCAGGCTGCTGGACCACCTGCAGACCGCGGGGGGCGGCTACTTCTTCCGGCAGCTTACCGACATTGCTGGCGGGATGGACGCCGTGCTCAGCGATCAGGATGTGGTGTCCGCGCTGTGGGACCTGGTGTGGGCGGGCCGCGTGACGGGTGATACGTTCGCGCCCGTCCGCGCCCTCATCGCCGGCGGGCACACGGCCCACCGCCAGGTAGCCCGCGCTCCCCGCGCCCGTGCTCCGCGGATGAGCAGGCTGGGACGCTCGCATGGAACGGGCCTGCTGGGTTCGCCGGGCCTTTCCGGCGGGCGGTACGGCACCGTCACCGGACAAGCCCCGACGCCGCCGCTGGCTGCGGGCCGGTGGTCGGCCCTCCCCTCCCCTGAGCTCGATGCCACCATTCACGCCCGTGCCACAGCGGAACTGCTCCTGGACAGATACGGTGTCGTTACCCGCGGATCGGTCATGGCGGAAAACATTCTGGGCGGCTTCGGACTCATGTACAAAGTGCTCGCGCGGCTGGAGGAGGCCGGGCGCTGCCGCCGGGGCTATTTCATCGAGCACCTCGGAGCGGCCCAGTTCGCCGTTCCTGCCACAGTGGACCGCCTGCGCTCCTATTCTGAGGACACCCAGCTTGCCAAACCGGAACCCGTGGCTTTGGCCCTCGCCGCCACTGATCCGGCCAACCCCTACGGCGCCGCGCTGCCCTGGCCGGCCCTGAGCATCGAAGCCGGCAGCGGCCACCGTCCCGGCCGCAAGGCCGGAGCGCTGGTGGTGCTGGTCGACGGCGCCCTGGCGCTGTACGTGGAACGCGGCGGCAAGACACTCCTCGTTTTCATTGAGGACGATGCGGTGCTGGCAGCCGCCGGCGCGGCGCTGGTCGATGTCGTGAAACGCGGCGCAGTGGACAAGCTGGTCATGGAGAAGGTCAATGGCCACAGCATCCTGGACACGCCGGCTGCGGCGGCTTTGACGGCGGCGGGCGCCTACTCCACTCCGAAGGGGCTGAGAATCCGTGCCTGAGGGTGATTCGATCTGGCGCGCTGCCCATCAGCTGCATGGCGCCCTCGCCGGCCAGAAACTGACCGCCTCGGACTTCCGTGTGCCGCGCTTTGCCACGCTCAATCTCCGGGGCTGGACAGTGGAGGAAGTGGTTCCGCGGGGCAAGCACCTGCTCATGCGGCTGGCCGGTCCGGACGGTGAACGGCTGACCATCCACTCCCACCTCAAGATGGAGGGCAGCTGGCAGGTCTACCCGCCCGGCGGACGCTGGCGGAAGCCGGGGTTCACCGCCCGGTGCGTTCTGCGCACGCCGGTGGCGGACGCCGTCGGTTTTTCCCTCGGGCTGCTGGAAGTCATCAAAACCTCCGAGGAGGACAAGGCTGTGGGGTATCTGGGGCCGGATCTCCTGGGCCCGGACTGGGATCCGGCGGAGGCCGAGCGGCGCGTGGCATCAGCGCCGGACGTTCCGATCGGTGTCGCGTTGCTGGACCAGCGAAACCTCGCCGGCATCGGCAACATCTACCGCTGCGAGGCCTGCTTCCTTTCGGGAATCCACCCTGCCTCGCCAGTCTCGGCAGTGGCGGACCTGCCGGCCCTGTTCACCGATGCCAAACAGCTGCTCGAAGCCAACCTCGGCCCCGGCCGGCGCACCACCGTGCTGAATGCGCGAGGCACGCCGGCAGGCAGGGCAGGCGGCCGCCCCGGGTACTGGGTCTACCGGCGTGAGCACCAGCCATGCCTCCGCTGCCGGACCCCCATCCGTCACGGCGTGCTGGGCCGGACCGTGCCGCGCAGTGGCTTGCCGGCGGCCATCCCGACCACCACCGGTATGCAGGATGGGGGTGCGCCGGGTGGGGGCGCGGCGGGCATCGGCGTACCTGCGGGTATGCCGGCGGGTGCACCGGCGCGTATTCCGGCGGCAGGCATTCCGGAGCTGGTCACGGAGGAGCGCGACATCTACTTCTGCCCGAAATGCCAGCCGCTGTTGGGCGCGGCCGGCACCTGACGCCCGCAACAGCATCCGAGCCGGCGCTGCCCCTCCGACGCACAAATTGCCACGGGATGCGCAAAAGGTCCGGCGACGCGGGTATTCCCGTCGCGTGAGGTTATATGCGTGTCGCCAGGTCATATGCGGGTCGTCAGACCGTTTGGGTAGCGTCAGCCGTCCGTGCCGATTCCGGGGCCGCCGCTGGAACGGCTGCCGCTGGAACGGCTGCCGGGACCATGAAGTACGGCAGCAGGATCTGCACCAGCGGCCCGATGGCCAGCGCATACACCACGGTGCCCACGCCGACGGATCCGCCAAGCAGCCAGCCCGCGCCAAGAACCACCACCTCGATCAGCGTCCTGGAAACCCGAACCGACCATCCGGTGCGCCGCGCCAATCCGGTCATGAGGCCGTCGCGCGCCCCCGGACCAAACCGTGCGCCGATGTAGCAGGCGGAAGCAATGCCGTTGAGCACCACGGCGCCGGCGAGCAGGGCGATCTGGCCTCCAAGGTGCGAAAAGGCGGGGATCAGGGCGAGGCCGATGTCGGCGAATAGGCCCACGAGCACGGCGTTGCAGAGCGTGCCGAATCCGGGCCACTGCTTCAGCGGAATCCACAGCAGCAGCACCAGGAAGCTGACGATGATCACCACCGCCCCGATGCTCAGCCCGGTCCTGCCAGCGAGTCCCTGATGGAACACGTCCCACGGATCCAGGCCCAGCCCGGCGCGGATGAACATGGCCAGTGAGATGCCGTACATGGCAAGGCCGGTGAAGAGCTGGAGCAGTCTGCGAGTCATCATTGACCTATCTTGTGTGACAACTGGCCTTGTTTTCCATGGCCAGTTTGAAATACTGGCCTTATGTCCGGATCCCTCAGCCCCGCAGCACTCGCACGCCTCCTGGGCCGGTGGCACCGCGGCGCGTCCCCCGCGTACCGCGAGCTGGCCGACGTCGTCCGTCTTCTCGTGCTCGACGGCCGCATTCCCCTGGGAACCGCGCTCCCGAGCGAGCGGACGCTGTCCGACACGCTGGACGTCAGCCGGACCACCGTGACCGCCGCCTACGCAAGCCTGCGCGAACAAGGATTCCTGAGCAGCGGCCAAGGCACCCGCGGCCGCACCTGCCTTCCGCGCAGCTCCGGCGCTGGCTCAGGCACAGAGGCAGGCGCGGAGACAGGCACAGCATTTTCGGGCGCTCCCGGCCTCGCCGTTCCCGACGGCGTCATCGATCTCGCCTACGCGTCCCTCCCGGCCAGCGGCGAGGTGGTGCACCGGGCCTTCGCTTCGGCGCTGACCGAACTGCCGGCGCTCCTGCCCGGATTCGGCTATGACGCGCTGGGCGTCCCAGCGCTCCGGGAGGCCATCGCCGCCCGCTACTCCGCCGTCGGGGTGCCCACCGCACCGGCCCAGATTCTGGTGACCTCGGGAGCCCAGCATGCCCTGAATATCGTGCTGCGGGCGATGGCCGGCAAGCAGGACAGGGTGCTGGTTGAGCAGCCCACGTATCCAAACGCCCTCGATGCCATCCGGGCGCAGGGCTGCCGGATGGTCCCGGTGGCACTGCCTCCCGCGCCTGAATCCGGATGGGACCTGGACTCGGTGGAGACCGCCCTGATGCAGCAGCGGCCCAAGCTGGCGTACGTCGTCCCCGACTTCCACAACCCCACAGGACGGCTCATGCCCGACGCCCAGCGCCGCCGGCTGGTCCGCGCCGCCGCGGCGTCAGGCACGGTGCTGGTGGCGGACGAGACCCTTCGGGAACTGAACCTCGACGGCGGAACCGCGGCGCCGCTGGCAGCCTTCAGTCCCGCGGTGGTTTCCATCGGCTCGTTGAGCAAGTCGCACTGGGCGGGGCTTCGCACAGGCTGGATCCGGGCCTCCGAAAGCATGATCCAGCGCTTTGCCGCCGCCAGGACCACGATGGATCTCGGCGGCCCGGTGGTGGAGCAGCTGGCCGCTGCCCACCTGGTCCGGGCCCTGGATGAGCCGCTGCCGGCGCGCCTGGCCGCACTCAGGGAAAGCCGGACGGCGCTGCTGGAGCTGCTCGGTGCCCACCTGCCGCAATGGCAGCCCGAAAGGCCCGACGGCGGCCTGGCCGTCTGGTGCCGGCTGCCCTCCGCCAGCAGCACAGCGCTGACCGTGATCGCACCCGACTTCGGCATCCGCCTCGCAGCCGGACCGCGCTTCGGCGTGGGCGGCGTCTTTGAGAACCACCTCCGCGTGCCGTTCACCCTGCCGCCGGACAAGCTGGAGCAGGCGGTCCTGGCACTGCGCTCGGCCCAGGACCGGCTGGACGCCTCCCCTCAGCTGCGCAGAACCCTCAGGGATTCCCCGGCCGTGGCCATCGCCTGACTCTCGGCGATTAAGCAGCCGAAGACGCGTCACCCGGGGCTGGGCCGCCTGACACGTCCGCCACCATGGTCCGGCACGTAGAATGGACCGGTGATGCAATCCCCCCTCCCCGTGCGCGACGGCGTGAATGCAACCCGCCTTCGCCTGCCGGACGAGGGGCCGTGGGACACCGCGATGGACTACATGATGCACCGATGGGGCCACATCGACCCCCAGGGCATTGAGGACAGGTTCGACGCCGGCGAGATCGTGGGCGAGGGCGGTATCCCCCTGGACCGCCGGACGCGGCTCGAGGACCACACGTTCATCTGGTACTACCGCACCCTCCCGCCGGAGACGCGGCTGCCCGTTGAGCTGAACATCCTGCACCAGGACGATCACATCCTCGTCGTGGACAAACCCCATTTCCTTCCCACCACGCCCGGTGGAACCTACATCCAGGAATCCGCGCTCGTGCGGCTGCGGAACCAGCTGAACCTTCCGGACCTGATTCCCATGCACCGGCTCGACCGCATGACGGCCGGCATCCTGCTGCTCTCCACCAACCCGGAAACGCGCGGCAGATACCAGGTGCTCTTCGAGAAACGCGAAGTGCAGAAGGAATATGAATGCGTGGCCGCCGCTGAGCCCGCGGCCGGGCACCCCGCCGTCGACTTTCCCGTCGTGGTGCGGAACCGGATGACCAAGTCCCGCAGCTACCTGCTCGCCGAGGTCATCGACGGCGAGCCGAATGCCGAAACCCGGATTGACCTGCTGAAGACGTTCGACGCCGTAACTGCCGACGGCGGGCAGCCCGCCACTGCGGCTCCCGCGGACGCCGGGTCCTCCGGCCACCGGGGCCGGCGCCTGGGCCTCTACCGGCTGGAGCCACACTCGGGCAAGACCCACCAGCTGCGGGTGCACATGGCATCGCTGGGCCTGGGCATCCTGCACGATGCCTTCTACCCGGAACTCCTGGACAAGGCCCCGGACGACTACACCAAGCCGCTTCAGCTCCTCGCCCGCGGGATCCGTTTCGTGGATCCGATCACGGGGAAGCCCGTGGAGTACCGGAGCCGGCTCGAGCTGAGCGAGGCCCGCTAGCCGCCGGGTTCTTGCAGGGCCTGCCGGAAGATCTCGGCGGTCTCCACGCTGAACAGCACGAATTCCACCAGCTCCACCCTTTGCTCACCGTCCTTCCGCGGACGGCCGGCGTAGGCGTGGACCGCCTCAATCCCCACCTGAGCCACGGTGCGGGCATCCCACCCGTAAACGCCTGCGCTGACAGCCGGAAACGCCACGGACCGAGCCCCTAGACCCTCGGCTATCCGCAGGCTCTGGGTGAAGCAAGAGGCAAGCAGCGCCGGGTTGGTCTGGCCGGCGTGGCGGTTCGGCCCAACCGTGTGGATCACCCACTTCGCCGGCAACCGGAATCCCGGCGTGGCAACGGCTGCACCAACCGCCAGGCCGTGCTGCAGCTCCCCGGCGCGGAGCCCGCGGCAGGCCTCCAGCAGTTCCGGCCCTGCTGCCCGGTGGATCGCGCCGTCCACTCCGCCGCCGCCCAGCAACGAGGAATTTGCCGCGTTGACGATCGCGTCTACAGGCCGCCCGGTGATGTCGCCCTGAACAATGTCGATCTGCATGCAGCCAGTGTGGCACCGCTGCCGGTTGGGGCGAAGACCCTCGGATCCCCCGCCGGCAATAAGTGCGGTACCTTGGCCGCATGGACTTCGGCAACGCGGACAACTGGGGGGCCGCGATCTATTTCTGGATCGTCCCGGCGGTACTGGGCGACGCCATCTTCCCGCCCATCCCCTCAGAGATGGTCCTCATCACCGGCGGCGCACTCTCCGCCGAGGGCCGTGCCAACCTGTTCCTGATAGGCCTCCTGGCAGCTTCGGCCTCCTGGGCGGGCGACGTTGTGGTGTTCCAGCTGTTCAAGCGGCGGCTGAGCCATGTGCTGGACCGCTGGCGGTGGGGCAGGAAACTGCACCACGGCATCCATGAAGCGATCGCCAAGGCGGGGCGCTCCTCAACGTACGGCACCATCATTGGGGCGAGGTTCATTCCGGGAGGCCGGCTCGCAACATCCGCCGCCGCCGGGATCGCCGACGTCTCCTCGGGAGGCTTCAACCTCTGCGCGGGGCTGGGCGGGGTTCTCTGGGCCACGTGGCTCGTCGGGCTCGGCTACTTCACCGGCTCAGCGACCCAGTTGCCCTTCTGGGCCAGCTCGCTCATCGGAGTGGCCGCCGGCCTCGTGGTCGGCGCCGTCGTCGGGGTTATCGCCACCCGGCGCCGCGGCAGCAGGTCCCCGGTCGACGAGCCTGACGAGCCGGCGTAGCCGGACCCCTGACAGACCCCCCAAAGGGTCAGACGGGCGCCCACTTGCCGCGGCTGCGGCGGAGCACCACGAGCGGGCCGGTCACCGCTACGCGCTCGACGGCGTCGCGCATCATGGCGGCCGACTCCAGCGCCTGGTGGTTCTCACCGCTGCATTCGGTGGGCTCCACGAGGAACCGGAGGTTCAGCTGCGGCACACCCCCGGCCAGTTCCAGCTGGTTCGCCTCCACGTGGTGGCGTGTGCCCAGGGCGTCGACGGCTGCGGCCATCACGGCTTCGGGCGGATTGCCCGGCTTCAGCCCGGTGATCTTCAATCTGGTCTGGAACGACGGCATGGACTCCAGCTTAACGGCGCGGGAGATGAAAATTGGGCAGTTGCGTTTTTTCTGGGTCGAGCCTATGTTTGCAAAAAGGGGCGCGATCATGCACGAACTCTCTGTCACGCAGAGCCTTGCTGGCGCCGTTCTGGACCTTGCAGGAGAACGGCCGGCCACTGCACTCAACGTCGGTACCGCCCTGTTCCCGTTCTATGGCTGCGGCCGCACCGACGTCCGCAGCGGCCGAAAACTCAGACTGATGTCCGCGGAGGTGCCATAGAACAATGCGTACAACGTGCGGGTGCGGCAACGAGGCCTCCATCCGCATTTCATACGGGCACAAACCGGTCCGGCACCTTGCCCGGATCGTGACAAGAGGACACCAGGCCCGGCAAGGGCCACTGAAAGAGGCAACGATGCCTGCTGAAACTGCCCGCAAGGCGGAAGAAGCCCACTCCCCCATCCAGAATCTGACGGGCAGGTAGGCCATGTCGGGCGAAGACCGGCCGCTGGAGAGCAGCGACTGGATCCGCGGTTTGCTCCGGGTCTGGGGCAATGAGGGGGTGGTCGCGCGCGGCGGTGCCGAGGACCTGGTCCGCCAAGTGGCGGAGCTGTATGGATCGGGGCTGCGGCGCATCATGGAAATCCTGCACCGCCAGGAGAAGCTCGACGAGGCCACGCTGGAGGCGCTGACGGCGGACGACCTCGTGTCTGCCCTCCTGCTGGTCCACGGGCTGTACCCCCGCTCGTTGGAAGCGCGGGTGGCCGCGGCACTGGACCGGATCAGGCCCTATCTCGGCTCCCATGGCGGCGACGTGGAGCTGGAGGGGACGAGCACGGACGGGGTGGTGCGGCTAAAGCTCTACACCGAGCCGGGTGGCCCGCCGTCGTCCCCCGACCTCAAGTCCGCCGTTGAGGAGGCCATCAGAACAGCGGCACCGGAGGTCGCCGCCATCGACGTCGTCGAAGAGGAGAAGCAGCCTGGAATGCCGGAGCTCATTCCTGTGGACTCACTGCCCGTCCGGGCGATCAATCCTCAAGACGCAACGCCCGCGGCGTCCTGGCATGACATGACCGGCGGCACCTGGGAAGCGGTTCCGGAAATCGCCGGGCTCGAATCAGGGGAGGCTGCAGGCTTCCTGATTGGCGGCTACCCGGTGTTGGCCTGCCGCGCCGGACAGGATGTCTACGCGTACCGCGACTACTGCCCGCGCTGCACCGGCTCCATGGCCGGCGCAGCCCTGCAGCCCGGCGCGCCACAAAGCGGCGGAAGCCTCCTCCGCTGCCCCACCTGCCGCGGCCATTTCGATGTGCACCACGCCGGGGCCTGCCTCGAGGACAAAGACCTGCACCTGGACCCGCTTCCGCTGCTGGTCCGCGGCGGAGTGCTTTCTGTAGCCATCCCGGGGGAATCCGTGCAATCCCCGCCGCGTCCTGCCGCCCCGGCACCTACAGCCCGGGCGGAGGCGACGCCGGCGGAGTCGACGCCGGCCGAGTCGCTCCCGCTGGTCGCACCGGCAGGGCAGGCGGCCCCCTTGGCGCTGGTCCCCGATGCGGCCTCGCCGGCAGTATCCTCACCCGCCGTTCCCGCGCCGGCAGTATCCGCATCCGACGTGTCGCCGGCGGATATTCCTACGGCCGCAGCCCCGGCCCTGCAGACTGCTGCAGGACAGGACGGATGAGCTAATTGCGGGGAATGCTGTGCCTCACGCCCCTTATCTGGCCAAAAGGGAGGGTGGGCGCGGGGGCTACCCGGTGTTGCGCAGTCCTGCCGCCACTCCGTTGACCGTGATCAGCATGGCGCGCTGGAGCCGGTCGTCGATCTCGCCGCCGGAAATGGACTTGCCCGCCGCAGCCTCGGTACGCACACGGCGGAGGAGCTCCACCTGCAGGTAGCTGATGGGGTCGAGATACTGGTCCCGGATTTCCAGCGAGCGCTTCAGCGTCGGCTGGGCGTCCAGGAGCACGTTCTCACCCGTGAGGTTCTGGATCTCTGTAACAGTCAGTTCGTACTCTTCGCCGATGGCATGGAAGAGGTGGTGGAGCTCCTTGGGGACCAGGGTGTCCACGTAGTAGCCGGCGATGTCGAGGTCCGTCTTGGCCAGGGTCATCTCGACATTGGAGAGCACCGAACGGAAAAAGTGCCAACGGTCCATCATCTCCACAAGCTGGGCGGAGTTGCCAGCCTCGCGGGCGGCCCTCAGGCCGGATCCCACGCCGAACCAGCCCGGCACGATCTGACGCGACTGCGTCCAGCCAAACACCCACGGGATGGCGCGAAGGCCGCCGAGACCCGCACCGGAGTCGGGGCGCTTGGAGGGCCGGGAGCCGATGTTCAGGGAACCGAGCTGCTCCACCGGGGTGGACGCCATGAAGTAGGCGGGCAGGTCCGGGTGGTCGATGAGGCTGCGGTAGCGGTCGAAGGCGGCGTCGGAAATGATCTCCATGACGTGCCCGAAGCGTTCGCGCTGGTCATCGGAATTGCGGGGGGTGCGGTGCAGGGCGGACCCCTGCATCACGGCGGCGAGGGAAAGCTCCAGGTTCTCGCGGGCCAGCTCCGGCAGCGAATACTTGTCCGAGATGACCTCGCCCTGTTCGGTGAACTTGATTTCTCCCTCGAGGACGCCGTGGGGCTGGGCCATGATGGCATCGTAGGTGGGCCCCCCGCCGCGGCCCACGGATCCGCCGCGGCCGTGGAACAGCCGGACCCGGACGCCGTGCTTGGCGGCGATGTCGCGCAGCTTCTGCTGGGTCTTGTGGATCTCCCACTGGCTGGTCATCACGCCGGATTCCTTGTTGGAGTCCGAGTATCCGAGCATGACTTCCTGGATGTCGCCACGCAGCCGGACCAGCTCCCGGTAGGAGGAATCGGACAGCAGCTGGTCCACGATCTCCGCCGAGGCACGCAGTTCCTCAACGGTTTCGAGCAGCGGCGCGAAGCCGATCTTCGCATAGGGGGCGTCGCCGAAAAGACTGACCAGGCCGGCTTCGCGGGCCAGGACGGCCGCGGCCAGGACGTCGTCGGCGCCCCGGGTCATGGAGATGATGTACGTCTCGATGACGTCGGGGCCGTACGTGCGCAGGGCGCGCCGGATCTCGCGGAAGACGTCGTACGTGCCGTCAGCGACGCCGTCGAGCTTAATCGGGTGGCCGGACAGCGGACGGCGGGAGGCCAATTCGGCGCTCAGCACCTCGAGCCGCTGTTCGCGCGTCAGTTCGGCATACCGGATGCCGGGTCCGCCGAGGCGGTCCATGAGCTGTCCGACGGCGTCATGGTGGTGGTCGGCGTGCTCGCGGATGTCCAGCGTGGCCAGGTGGAGGCCGAAGGACGCGATGGCACGCCGGACGCGGGCCAGCGCGCCGTCCGCCGCAAGGGAAGCCGAGTGGTTGCGCAGCGAGAGTTCCAGCAACTCGAGCTCGGTGATGAGCTCCTCGGTGGAGGTGTAGTCGCGGCCGGGCTGATGGGCGGAGCCGGCGGCAACGCGCTTGCCCGTGTTGATGAGCTTGGCCTTGATGCAGGTGAGTTTGAGCCGGTATGGCTCCTGGGCGTTGAGCGTGAGGATGCGCGGGTCGAGGCCTGGCAGCTTGGCGAGGTCCGCGTCGATCGAGTCCAGCAGCGCCTGGTCCGCAGCTGCGAGGGCTGTGGAGTTGGACAGAATGGAGATGAGCTCGTCCACCATGGCGATGCTGATCCGCACCGCGTTCTGGTTCTGCAGCTGGAGGATCTCGTGGGTCACGGCCGCGGTGACGTTGGGGTTGCCGTCACGGTCGCCGCCGATCCACGAACCGAACTTGATCGGGGCCCTGTGCGCCGGCAGCGTGACGCCATGCTCGCCCAGGAGCGCGGAGAGGTCCGTGAGCATCTCCGGCAGCGCGTCGGTGAGGATGCTGTTGAGGTAGTAGATGGCGTTGCGAGCCTCATCCACCGGCGTGGGCCGGACCTGGCGGAGCTCGTCCGTCTGCCACATCTGGTCGATCATTTCGGACAGCTGGCGGTCCTGCCGGCGCCGGGCCGTGGTGCCCTCCTCGGTGGGTTCGGCCAGCACATCGGAGAGCTTGCGGATTTTGTCAAGCACGGAGCGCCGCGAGGCCTCGGTGGGGTGCGCGGTGAAGACGGGGCGCACGTCCAGTTCATTGACGACTTCCTGGAGCACTGCCGGGCCTGCCTGGCCGGCGATGTCGTCGACCGCCTTGGCCAGCCAGCCGTCCTTTTCCTGCCGCGTGCGCAGGCCGCGGACGCGGTGGACCTGTTCGGCGGCGTTGGCGAGATGGAAGTAGAACGCGAAGGCGCGGACCAGGTCGGTGGCCTGCTCAAGCGGCAGGGAGGCGAGGAGCTCACGGACCTGGGCAACGACGTCGTGCGCGCTCCACGGACCGGTGGCATCCGCACCGCCGCGGGCGGCTTCTTTCGATTCCTTGGTCAGCAGGCGCACCTGCTCCACAAGGTCCAGGAGTTCGGGGCCGTGCTGGCGGACCAGCGATTCGCCCAGCAGGGTGGAGACGCGGCGCACGTCTGCGCGGAGTTCGGCGGCGAGATCTGTTTCGGAATTCATTGCAGTGTCAGCCATGGAAACTATCTTTCGAGGGTTCGGACTTGGCTCGTACACTGCGCTGGATACTGTGAGCCGGGTTACCTGTTCCTATGGAATGTTACCCGCAGCGCGCCGGGGCCGGGAATATGTCACGGATCCTGTTACGGTCTTGAACCCTGCATCCCGGCCCGCTATGGGGGGCACCATCCCGCCCCTGCCGGCAGCCGCTCCGTGCACGGAAACCCAGAACGGAATGAAGTGTCTTTGCGTGCGGTTGTAGCGCCAGCCGTCTACGTTGGAGGAACCATGAGCACAACACCAGATGCCCAGCTGCAGCGCTGGCACCGTTTCCGCAATAACCGCAATGCCGCCCTCGCCGCTGAGCACGGCTGGCTCACGCTCACGTCATTCCAGTGGCTGGAAAGCCAGCCTTCCGCCGTCGACCTCGCCCCCGGGTTGTGGTCAACCGACGGCACGACGGCGGCACTTACGGCCGCGGCGGCTGACGGGCTCACGCTTGTGGAAACCGGCGAGCCGGTGGACGGGACCATCACAGCGCGGCTCTCCAATGAGGAGTCCCTGATGTGGGTCCAGTTCGGCGGCCCCGACGGCCGCCAGGTGGTGGTGGAGCTTGCCATGCGTGCCGACAAGTACGCCATCCGCACCCGGGATTCGCTGTCGCCGGTGTTCACGGAGTTCGACGGCGTGCCCACCTTTGATTACCGTCCGGACCTCGTGGTGGAGGCCCGTTTTGAGGCCTATCCCGAGCCCGTGGACGTGCCGATCGCCACGGCCAACCCCTTGGTCGATGGCGTGCACCGAACAGTGGGCGAGCTCGTGTTCCGCCTGCCCGGCAAGGACCACGAGTACCGGCTTCACGCTGAGGAGGAGAAGCTCGGCGCCCTGACCGTCACGTTCCACGACGAGACGAACGCAGCAGCCCCGCCCGGACAAGCAACTGCTGAGTGGCGGAAAGTCTCCACGCCCCGGCCCCGGATTGATGCCGCGGGAAACGCCTCGGTGGTCCTGGACTTCAACCGCGCCATCAACTACCCGAGTGCGTTCACCCCCTATGGCACCTGCCCGATGCCCGTGAAGAACAACAGCCTGGACGCCCGGATCGAAGCGGGCGAAAAACAGCCCAACCCCTGAGCGTATTTTGGGTGGGACGGCTCAGACGATTGCGGAGACCCCGGTGACAGCGCGGCCCACGATGAGGGTGTTGATTTCGTAGGAGCCCTCGTAGGTGTAGATCGCTTCGGCGTCGGCGAAGATCTTGGCCATGCGGTGGTCCGTGACAATGCCGTTGCCGCCGAGCAGAGACCGGCCCATGGCCACCGTTTCACGCATCCTGGCCGATGTGTACGACTTGGCCAATGCCACCTGCGCCATGTCATCGGCGCCGCGGTCCTGCAGCTGGGCGATCCGCACCATCATGCCCATGCTGGCCACGGTGTTGCCCAGCATCGAGACGAGCTGCTGCTGGATCAGCTGGAACTTTGCCAGCGGCCGTCCGAACTGCCGCCGTTCGACGGCGTACTGCCGGGCGACGTCGAACGCAGCCAGCTGCTGCCCCACGGCCTGCCATGCCACCATGATGCGCGAACCGCGGAGCAGTTCGTTCGTGTCGTCGAAGCCATGGACCGTCGCAAACCGGTCCGCCTCGCGCACGCGGACGTCTTCAAACACAATGTCCGCGTTCTGCACGGTCCGCAGCGCGATCTTGTTTTCGATCCGGCTGCGCGTCACTCCCGGCAGCGAGGCGTCCACGATGAACCCGCGGACGGCGCCGTCAGCCTCGTCCCGCGCCCACACCAGCATGTAGTCGCAGAACGTCCCGTTGCCGATCCAGCGTTTGGCGCCGTTCAGCACCCAGCAGTCACCGCCGTCGTCGGCTGCTCCGCTATGGCTGGATATCCGGCGGGCACGTGTCTCCATGCCGCCGGCAACATCGGAGCCATGCCCCGGTTCGGTCAGCGCAAAGGCGCCGGTGGTGCGCAGATTGGAGGCGTCCTCGAGCAGCCTGCTCCGCTGGTCATCCGAACCGAACTTGTAGAGCGCCTCGACGAAAAGATCATGGTGGACAAGGAAGAACGTGGCGATCGAGGTGTCCACGCGGGTTATCTCCGCGATGACGAGTCCGGCGAAGAGGTGGCTGTAGCCGCGCTGCGCCGGCGTGCTCAGCTCGAGTGCGGCGAGCTTCGGCAGGAGGTGGGACGGAAACTCGGCCTTGTTCCACCACCCTTCCGCGTACGGGGCGATCTCCGCGGCGAGGAACTCCCGCAACTCCTGGAGCTTGCGCCGTTCGGGAACGCTGAGCAGGGACTCGTAGTCGTAGAAGTCCGCGGTGGGCAGTGCGTCGACGGCGGATTCGGCGGCAGAAAGATGCGTCATTTCGGGCCCATCCGGATGGCGCCGTCGAGGCGTATGGTTTCGCCGTTCAGCATCGCGTTGTCCACGATGTGCGCCGCGAGATTGGCGTATTCGGCCGGCCGGCCCAGGCGGGACGGGTGCGGCACCTGCTTGCCGAGGGACTCCTGTGCCTCCGTCGGCAGGCCGGCCATCATGGGTGTCTCGAAGATGCCCGGTGCGATGGTGACCACGCGGATCAGCGAACGGGCCAGCTCTCTGGCCAGCGGCAGCGTCATGGCTGCCACGGCGCCCTTCGAGGCGGCGTAGGCAGGCTGGCCGATCTGGCCGTCGAACGCGGCGACGGAGGCCGTGTTGATGATGACGCCGCGTTCTTCCCCGCCCAGTTCGGTGGCTGCCGGCTCCGTGGCTGCCATTGCGGCGGCGGCGAGGCGGATCACGTTGAACGTGCCCACCAGATTGACCTGGATGACGCGGGTGAAGGTCTCCAGCGGCAGGACACCGTCGCGGCCCAGTACCTTGCCGGGTGTGGCAATGCCCGCGCAGTTCACCAGGATCCGCAGCGGACCCAGCGCCGCTGCGGAGTCGACGGCGGCCTGCACGTCGCCCTCGCTGGTAACGTCCGTCGGAACGAAGACTGCGGTGTTCACGCCCATTCGGCCGGAGTTCAGCTCCTCGGCGAAAGCCGCGCCGGCCGAAGAGGCGAGGTCCGCGATCACCACCGAGGCGCCGGCGTCGAACAGCCGCCGGGCAGTGGCAGCGCCCAGTCCGGACGCCCCGCCCGTGACCAGCGCGACAGAACCCTTGATGTCCATACATCCTCCTTGATGCGGAAACCGGCAGCCGGCGCGAACATTAGTTAGTGAATGTTAACTGAAAGCCCGGGCGCGCGCACCTTGCCCGGTTCGCTAGGCTGGCGGAATGACCCAGCCCGATGCGTCAGCGGCCCCCGGGGACCGGCCCGGCCCCGGAACACCCGGAACACCAGGGAAGCCCGAAGCCCCGGCTGACTGGGCCGCCCGCGCCGACGAGGCCGCCCGCTCGGTCACGCGGATGTTCGGCCACCGGCTCTTCTTCCTGCCCGGGACCCACATCGGTGCCGTTTCCCGTCCTTCGGGCCGCTTCGGGAGCCTTCTCCGCCCGTGGCATTACTGGTGGCAGGCCCACTACGTCGACTGCCTCGTGGACGCCGGCCGCCGCGAACTGGGCACCGCCGGCCGGCCGCCGGCGCGGTTCGACGGCGAACACCGGCCCAGCGCCGGCCAGCTGGCCTCCCGCCTGGTCACCGGCATCCGGCTGCGCAATTTCTTCACCTTCGTCAACAGCTACTACGACGACATGGCCTGGCTGGCACTGTCCAGCCTCCGGCTCGAAAAGCTGGCGGAGGAAAGCCGCCGCCCGGCCCCGCGCCGGTACGCGCGCCTCCGCAGGAACCTGATGCTCCAGTTCGACTCGGCCTCCACGGACGACCTTGGCGGCGGCACTTTCTGGAGCACGAAACGCGACTTCAAGAACACCCCGGCAACGGCCCCGGTGGCGCTCTACTACGCACGCACGGGTCACACTGCCCGGGCGCAGGCGCTCCTGGACTGGCTCGACGCCAGGCTCTTCGACGCCGGCCGCGGGCTCTACCTGGACGGACTCCGGATCAGCCCCACCGGCGAAACCGTCCTCGAGAACGCGATCTACACCTACAACCAGGGCCCGGTCCTCGGCGCCCTCCTGGAACTCGGCGGGACCAGGAACCTGGAGCGCGCCATCGTGGTGGTGGATGCGGTGTCGCGGCACCTTACGCTGCAAGCCAGCCTTGCCCCGGGCATGGCCGGCAACTCAACCCACAGCGGGGCGGTGCCCGGCGGCCCAACCCACGGCGGCCCAGCGAACAGCGGCCCAGCGAACAGCGGCGCGGTGCTGCGCTGCGACGGAACGGGCGACGGCGGACTCTTCACCGGGATACTGACGCGCTACCTGGCGCTGGCTGCACGCGACGGACGCCTGCCCGAGGCCACCCGCGCCACCGCCGGCCGGATGGTCACGGACACCGCCGCCGCGCTTTGGGCTGGCCGCAGGGCCGTCACCGCAGAGGAAGCCCTTGCCAGGCATGGCGGGCCGGGCCGCCTGGTCTTTTCCCACCATCCACAGCGGCCGGCGACTGACACCTATCCGCCGGGCGCCGCCGTCGAACTTTCCACGCAGCTGCAGGCGTGGATGGTACTGGAAGCGGCAGCTGCCGCCGGCGCGCCGCACGCACCCGCAGGGGGGTCCTGAACACCGGCGGGAGGCCCACAGAATTACGTCATGCCACACTTCCGTAATTGGTGTGATAATGGTCACTTAAGCATGCCACTTAGGTATGGCTAACCTACAGTTTGGGCAGTGAGCGTCGCCTGACTTCCCCTGCTCACCAGGATCCAGGTCCGCCTGACATTTTCAGAAAGAAGCCCCCAATGAAGATCCGCAAGAACGCCCTGGCCGGCATCGCACTCGCGGCCTCTGCAGCACTGGGACTGGCTGCCTGCGGCGGCTCCCCTTCGCCCGCCGGAACCACCTCCCCGGAAGCGACCAACGGCGAGATCACGGTCTACAACGCCCAGCACGAAAGCCTTACCAAGGAATGGGCGGACGCGTTCACCGCGGAAACCGGCATCAAGGTCACCCTCCGCCAGGGTTCGGACACGGAGATATCCAACCAGATCGTCCAGGAGGGCGCGGCCTCCCCCGCCGATGTATTCCTGACCGAGAACTCCCCCGCAATGGCGCAGGTGGAGAACGCAGGCCTGTTTGCCGACGTGGACAAGGACACCATCGCCCAGGTTCCCGCCGAATTCCGTCCGACCACCGGCCAGTGGACCGGCATCGCGGCCCGCTCCACCGTCCTCGTGTACGACAAGGCCAAGCTGACCGAGGACAAGCTGCCCAAGTCCATGCTGGATCTGGCCAAGCCGGAGTGGAAGGGCAAATGGGCTGCGTCCCCGAGCGGCGCCGACTTCCAGGCCATCGTGTCCGCCCTGCTTGAACTAAAGGGCCAAGCGGCAACCGAAGCATGGCTCAAGGGCATGAAGGAAAACTTCACTGCCTATAAGGGAAACAGTGCCGCGATGAAGGGCGTCAATGACGGCGAAGTCGATGCCGCGCTGATCTACCACTACTACTACTACGGCGACCAGGCCAAGACCGGCGAGAACTCCAAGAACGTCACGCCGTACTACTTCAAGAACCAGGACCCGGGCGCCTTCCTTTCCGTGTCCGGCGGCGGCGTGCTGAAGTCCTCCAAGAACGCTGACAAGGCCCAGGCCTTCCTCAAGTTCATCACCGGCAAGAAGGGCCAGGAAGTGCTGCAGAAGGGCGACTCCTTCGAGTACGCGATTGCCTCCGGCGTCCCGGCCCACGACAAGCTGGTTCCGGTCAAGGAACTCCAGGCTCCGGCAGTGGACCCTGCCAAGCTGAACTCGGCAAAGGTCACCGAGCTGATGACCAAGGCAGGACTCCTGTAATTCTGTGACCGCGCAGGCATCGGCGCCGGAGGTTTCCGGACGCACGACGACGGCGGGCAGGGACAAGCGCCCCCGCCCGCCTTTCGGCGTTTCTGCTGTTGCTGTCCTGGCGGTGCTGATCGCCCTGTTTTCACTCGTTCCGCTTGGCTACGTCGTTGTCATGACCGTGGCCACCGGCTGGGAAACGGCCTCGGCGCTGATATTCCGCGCACGCGTGGGGGAACTGCTCCTCAACACGGTGTTGCTGGTGGTGTTCACGGTGCCGCTGTGCTTGGTCCTCGGCGTGGGCGGAGCCTGGCTCGTGGAGCGGACCTCGTTGCGGGGGAACAAGGTCTGGGCGGTGCTCCTTGCCGCGCCGCTGGCCATCCCCGCCTTCGTGAACAGCTACGCCTGGGTGTCAGCCGTCCCGTCCCTGCAGGGCCTGTTTTCCGGCGTGCTGATTGCCACGCTCTCCTATTTCCCGCTCGTGTACATTCCTGCCGCGGCGACGCTGGCCCGGCTGGATCCCGCCATCGAACATTCCGCGGCGTCCCTGGGGCTGGGCGCCTGGCGGGCCTTCTACCGGGTGGTCCTGCCGCAGCTGCGGATCGCCATGACCGGCGGCGGCCTCCTGGTTGCGCTGCATCTGCTGGCCGAATACGGTGCGTTCGCCATGATCCGCTTCGACACGTTCACCACGGCCATCATGGTGCAGTACCAGTCCACCTTCAACGGCACAGCAGGGAACATGCTGGCCAGCGTGCTGGTGTTTCTCTGCCTCCTGCTGCTGCTGGCCGAGGTCCGGAGCCGCGGCACCGCCCGCTACGCCCGGGTGGGTTCGGGCGCCCAGGCGAGGGCCCTCCGGCTCCCCCTGCACGCCTACCAGCTGCCCGCGCAGCTGTTCCTTCTGGCCCTCGCTGCGCTGGCGTTCGGGCTCCCGCTGGCCTTCGTGCTGCGGTGGATCATGGCCGGCGGCGCGGAAATCTGGGCGGCTGACGAAATCCTCCCTGCGCTCCTGCAGACCCTCGGCTACGGGCTTGGAGGCGCCGTGGTGACCACAGCCGTGGCGTTCCCCATGGCTTACCTCGCCGTGCGCCACGCCGGCTGGTTCAGCAAAACCCTTGAGCTGTCCAACTACATCACCAGCGCCATGCCCGGCATTGTGGTGGGGCTTGCGTTCGTGACCGTCAGCATCCGGCTGGTCCCTGAGCTCTATCAGACGGCGGGCGTGCTGATCGCTGCGTATGTGCTGCTGTTCCTCCCCCGGTCGCTGGTGAACATTCGGGCCGGGCTGGCCCAGTCGCCGAAGGAACTGGATGAGGCGGCCCAGGCGCTGGGAACACCGCCGCTGCTGGCCTTCATCCGGGTCACGCTGCGGCTGACAGCCCCGGCGGCCGCCGGCGGAGCGGCCCTCGTGTTCCTGGCCATCGTCAACGAGCTCACCGCAACGCTGCTCCTCTCCCCCAACGGCACGCGCACGCTCGCCACCCAGTTCTGGGCCAAGAGCAGCGAAATCGACTATGCCGGCGCGGCGCCCTATGCCCTGCTGATGATCGCGATCTCGGCACCCATGACGTATTTGCTCTTCCAGCAGTCCAAGAAAGTAGCGGGACAGTGACCGAACAATCGCCGTCCAGGGTTCCCGGACCCCGGATCCCGCCGTCCGTGGCTCCCAGCACCGACAGCCACCTGGTGATCGAGGACGTCACCAAAAACTTCGGTTCCCAGGCGGTCCTCAGGGGCGTCAACCTTTCGGTGGCGAGAGGCGGCACCACCGCAATCGTGGGGCCCTCCGGTTCCGGCAAGACCACGTTGCTGCGCCTGGTCGCCGGCTTCGAGCATCCCGGCACCGGCAGTATTCTTCTGAACGGTTCCCCTGTGGCGGGCAACGGCGTGTGGACACCCGCCCACAAGCGTCACATCGGGTATGTGGCCCAGGACGGTGCCCTGTTCCCGCACCTGACGGTGGGGAAGAACATCGCCTTCGGGCTGAGCGCATCAAAGCTCGATGGCGGGCGGCGGGCTGTTGCGGCCAGGGTTGCCGAGCTGCTGGAGATGGTGTCCCTGGACCCCGCCATGGCCAAGCGACGGCCGCATGAGCTTTCCGGCGGCCAGCAGCAGCGGGTGGCACTGGCCCGTGCCCTCGCCCGCGAACCTGAGCTCATGCTGCTCGATGAGCCATTTTCTGCCCTGGATGCCGGGCTCCGCGTGGCCACCCGCCGCGCCGTGGCGAAAGTGCTGAACCAGGCCGGTGTGACCACGATCCTCGTGACGCACGACCAGGCGGAGGCCCTCTCCTTCGCGGACCAGGTGGCCGTGATGCGTGGCGGCAAGCTGGCGCAGATCGGCAACCCGTTTGTCGTCTATACCCGCCCGGCGGACCGGGCCACTGCCGAGTTCCTGGGCGACGCCGTGATCCTTGACGCGTGGATTGAAGGCTCGCTGGCAACGTGTTCCCTGGGCGGCATCCCCGTACGCCGCCCTCCGGCCCAGGGCCGCGTGCAGCTGATGCTGCGTCCCGAGCAGATCCGCATTGCCGAGGACGGACACATCCGCGGAGTGGTGGTGGACACTGATTACTTCGGGCCCGAAACCACTGTGCGGCTCAAGCTGGCCGTGCCGCCGAAACTCGCCGGGGCCATGCCGGACCACCGCTACCCCGGCGGCGGGGAAGTGATCACCATCCGGCACTGGAACGCCTCCATCGCCCGGCCGGGCACGGAACTCTGCCTGCGCGTCGTGGGCGAGGCCGTCGCTTTTCCGGTCAACGGCGACGGACCTTCCGTCGTAGGCTGATGCTGACGTTTTCGTTTATTTGTGGCTAGGCAGGCTTGGCGTAAGTGGCTGCACTCATGATTTCGTAGCCTACGAACGTCTCATCGCCTTCGACCCAGGCATCATGGCCTGCGGGAATTGCATAGGCGTCCCCGGCGCTGATTGTGGTGCTTGTTCCATCTTCCATCTCCACAGTCAGCGTTCCAGCGGTGCAGAACCCCAGATGGTTGTTCTGGCAGCTGTCGGTGTGGACCACGGTCTTGACGGTCTCGGACCACCGCCAGCCAGGCTCAAAAGTGAACCTGCCCAAGGTGGTATCAGCCAAGGTGACAACGTCGACTTCAGTCTTGGGTGGTCGGCGCTTTTCATCGGGTTCGTTGAATGACTTCGATTCAAGGGCTGTGACAGTTACTGCGGGCATTTTGTCCTCCTCAACGGGGAGTGATTACAGCTGTTCATCCGGAGCCTGCATGTGATGCTCCGGGAAAGAGTGGCCGGCAGACACGGGCTGATGCCCGTTCAGCGTCTGCCGAACACCTGTGAATGGCGCTATCAGCGTGCTCTCAACGATTAGCCATGTCAACAGGCATGCCGCGGACATGGGCCATTGCCCGACCGGACCCAACCACCCACGCAAGACATCTCCAGCCTTCAGAAGCCCGTCAGCCGGCGGTGGCCAGCGGTGTGTATTTGAACGACTTCAGGGTGGCGCTGCCTCCCGCCGTGGCGGCCGTGACGGTGTGTCCGCCCTCCCGCGGGAAAACCAGCGAGGTCAGGGTCTGCTCGCCCCCGTTGACGAAGACCTCGACGGATGAATAATCCACGAACACCGTAAGCTCCACGGTCCCTCGGCCGGGTGCCGATCCGCCGCGCAGTGGACTGGAGGCTGATCGCCGGTCGGTGAAAACGCGGCCGAGCGATTCGACTCCAGGGACCACGGCGGAGCGCGTCACGAAGGCCGTTCCGTCGTCGAAGTCGTATCCGATCGTGGCGAAGTCGGCCGGGCCTTTTTCTGCCGCTCCGCTGCCCAGCTTCAGCAGGGCTTCAGAAGCGTCGTCGTCCAGCGCCCTTTCGAGGGTCACATCCAGCCGGTACGCGCCGCTGTCCGGCACCGGCAGTTCCCCCGCACCGCCCTCTGTGACGCGCCGGCCGGTGACGGTCTCTGCGGCACCCTCCAGAACGGACAGGGCCTCGGTGGGACTGGACACCAGGGACGGCCTGCCGTGAACCGTCTTGAGGCGGATGTCCCGCACTATCGAATCGGCGCCGCCCTGCCAGTCAGCGGTGGGCAGATTGCGTGCGTAGGTCCAGTTGTTCATCCAGCCGATGGCGTGGCGGGACGCCATCCGCTGGTTTTCCGGAAGCCGGGGATCATCCCAGGTGACGGCCGCGTAAAAGTCCGATCCGGCGTCGAGCCACTGGTGCCGGTCGTCAGCCGGAGTGAAGGCGGTCCCGTCCCAGTTTCCCGTCCAGTAGGCCACGCCCGTCGTCCGGCCTTCCTCGGAGCCATTGGCGCTTGCGGCGAGGACCCAGGTGCGCTTGGCAGGATCGCCGTCGACGTCCAGCTGGAAAAGGTCGGGACATTCCAGGATCCCCAGCCCCTGGCGCTCAAAGGATGAGGCATACCGCCAGTCCTTAAGATCGCGGGAGGTATAAAAACCGATCTTTTCGCCCTCGGCCAGGGCCATGACCCACTGCCCGTTGGCGTCGTCACGGATGATCTTCGGATCCCGCCAGTGCTCTGCGCCGGGGTTGTCCATGACAGGGTTCCGATCGTAAGGCTTGAAGCTGAAGCCCTTGTCCGTGGAGTAAAACAGAGATTGCCGCTGGACGCCCTTGTCCTGCTGCGTCATCACGGCGATAACGGCGTCCTTGCCGAAGCCTGCGGTGTTGTCCGTGTCCACGACGGCGCTGCCCGTTTCAATGTCGCCGAGGCCGTTCTTGAATTTCTCGATGGCCACGCCCTCGTCCTTCCAATGCACCAGGTCGGTGCTGGTGACGTGGAACCACTCAGTGCCGTTCCCCTCCGGATGGTCGGCGTTGTACAGGTAGTAGTAATGCCAGACGCCGTCCAGCAGGAACGGCCGCTGCGGGTCGTTCATCCATTCCTTCTCCGGCGTGAGGTGGTAGGCCGGCCGGAACTGCGATGCCCCCTCCGGGCGGCTGAAGTTGGGGCTGGCCGGCGCCGTTTCCTGCGCGCCACCGTTCCCGGCGCCCGGGTTGGCCGGGTCTCCTGGTCTGCTCCCTTGAACTATCGCGGCGGCCACGGCCAGCAGGACAGCGAGGACGGCAGCCACCGCGATCCAGCTGCCTCGGGGGCCGAGTTGTCGAAGGGAATTCAGCTGCATGTCCGCCGATCGTCGGAATATGGGGAAGCGCCGGCAGGGCTGCGAGCGCTGCCGGCGCTTCACTGGGCCAGATGCAATTTTACCGCGGCTTTCACGCGTTAATTGCTGGGCCTGCAGGGCGCTTCTTCTGCGGGTAGGGCGTCTCGCCGCGGGCCAGCATCTCTACGAAACCGGCGATTTTTCGTGTCCGCGTGGAGGCCTGCTTGACCGAATTCGTGCGGTAGATCAGGGCGTAGCGGTTGACGGAGCTAAGGACGTCAAACATGGCCTGCGCCTCGGGAACAGCGGCAATGGCAGCCGCAAGATCCTCCGGCACTTCGGCTGACGATTGGCCGGAGTACGCCGCCTCCCACCGCCCGTCCGCCTTGGCCGCGTCGACGGCGGCCCGTCCGGCCTCTGCCATCCTGCCGGCGGCTTCCAATCGCGCGATGCGGTCCACGTTCCGTGCCGACCAGACGCTCTTCGGCCCCCGGCGGGTCATCCGCTGGAAGGAGCTCTCGTCGTCGCGCCTTTTGCCCTGGCCGTCGATCCATCCAAAGCACAGAGCCTCCTGCAAGGCTGCTTCATAGTCGAGTTCCGTGACGCGGCCGCCTTTTTTGTGCAGCACCAGCCACACGCCCGGGCTCGTGGAATGGTTCAGTTCGAGCCAGCGTCGCCATTCGGCGGCGTCCTTGACCAGCAGTTCCTCGAGTTCAGCAGCCATGCGCCTATTCTGCCCCTTCGGTCCCGATGCCTGGGGATGCAAGTCGTGGCATTATGGCCATGACTGCGCCGTTGCTGAATCCAATGCTGAATCCAAGCCGTTCGAGTCCGAGGAGAGATCATGCTGCGTGTCCGCCCCGTCCATTTCACTTCACGCCTGGACCAGTGGGAGCGGCTCCTCACGGACCTGGGCATGATCAAAACCCTTCATGACGACACGTGGCGGGAATTCGACGCCGCGTCTGGCCGGCTTGCGCTGCAGCACGTTCCTTCCGGCGCCGAGAACGACGGCGCGTCGTCCTTCGCCGTCGAGGTGGGCGACCTGGAGGAATTCGCCCGCCGCACCAATCTGGCAGGGGTGGAGTCCGGAACCACACCGGCCGAACTGATCCCCGCGGACATCGGCGACTCCTGCAGAATCACGGGAAAGGACGGTTTCAGCTTCCTGGCGGACAAAGCGGCACACTTCGCACAGTGCGCCGACGCCGACACTGGGTTGTCGGTCGTCGCCGTCTGGTTTACCGAAGACACCGCCGCGGCCGCCGAGACACTAAGGAGCATCGGCGCCAGGCCCCGACCGGTGCCGGATAACGACGAAACCGCGGACTTTACAGCCAAGAACGGCGGCGTGCTGATGGTGCGGCCCGGTTCGGGCCCTGCGCGGTCAGGCTTCGGTTTTGAGTACGACGGCGACCTGTCCGCCCTGCGGGACCGGCTGGCCGCCGCGGGTTACCAGGTCAGCATGACGGAAGAGGCTTTCGGGCGGACCCTGCACCTGGCGAACCCCGACACGGCGGGTGATGCCTCGGGACCGCACGTACCGTCCACCCTGTGGATCTCGAAGCAGGCTCCGCTCGGTGCCTAGTCATTTGGCCTCCGCTAAGAGCTGAGATCCCACGCGTCGGCGGTCGGATGCACGGCGATGAGGTAGAACTTAACCATGAACGTGCGCACCCCCGATCCCAATCCCGGCTGGCTTTCCGAGGAGGACCTCTTCGAGGCCCGCGGACGGCTCCCCATGGTTTACGTCGAGGCCGTGCCGGTCCGGCTCGACCCGCTGGGGTTCGTGAACGAAGTGGGCACGCTCCTGCAGGCTGATGCCGACGGCACCATGGTCCGTTCCCTCGTGTCCGGCCGCGTGCTCTACCGCGAAACCATCCGCGCCGCGCTCCTGCGCCACATGGAGAAGGACCTCGGCCCGCTCGCTTTTCCGCAGCTGCCCGTCAGCCCGGTACCCTTCACGGTGGCAGAGTACTTCCCCGCGCCGTCCCACACAGGATTCACCGACGACCGCCAGCACGCCGTCTCCCTGTGCTACATCATCCCCGTCACGGGCGACTGCGAGCCCCGCCAGGACGCCCTGGAACTGACCTGGATGACTCCGCAGGAAGTACTCAGTGAGGACGTCCAGCAGGAGTTCAGCGGCGGCCGGGGCTCGCTCGTGCGCCAGGCCCTGGCGTTCGCCGGCGTCGGCAGCTGACGGCACCCTGAGGTCGCCGCCTCCCGGACTTCGCACTGCCTCCTTTGTAGACTGTTGGGCGGACCGCAAGAGAACTTAAGGACTCCCATGAACCACGTACCAGCTGCCCAGACCTACCGCGAACAGCAGGCTGGGTCTCTGCAGCCGGGCGACCACCTTCTTTTGCCGGACGGCCTGCGGTCGGCCGAAGTCCACTCCGTAGAGATTGAAAATGATGACTTCGGCGCGCCCGCCATCGTCCTCGCAACCCTGACCGGGGGCGGCATGCTGCGCATTGCCGCCGGCTCGTCTGTGCGGATCGAGGAAACAGGTTTCGCCGCCGAACATGACGCCGTCCAGGGCGCAACGGCCGCCGACAACGCGGCCACCGACGGCGCCGTCACGCAGGACGGAACAAGGCCGGACACCGCCAGGAATTCCGACGCCGCCACCCCGCTTCAGGTGGTCGGGAACCAGAACGAGGGGGCGGCGCTGCCCCCGGCGCCTCCCGCCGTCGTCGTTCCTCCCCTGCCGGCCTCCACGCCGGCGATCATCGGGCCCAGCGCCGAGGATCTGGCCCTCATTCCGGAACCCGCAGGGACCCCCGAAGCCGTGGTCGAGGCCGTGGCGGAGGCCCATCCGGACTCTGTGGGTGTGCAGCTGCTGGCCGACAAGCTGGTCAAAGGCATCAACACGAAATCCGGCAGCTGCCTGAAGGACCTCAGCGACCTCGCCCACGAACTGTTCGTCATGCTCAAGGACGCAGAGGGCGCGCTCGCCGTCGCTGACCTCCTGAATGTGCTGCCCTTCGACGGAAATCCCGGCCGCTGGTCGTCCGTGGAGGCTTCGCTCGCGCTTTCCACGTACATCTGCCGCCAGACCGGCCAGAAGGAGCGTGCCGCCGTCTACGAGAAGCTGCTCCGGGCACCCGAAAACCAGGAGACGGACCCCTTCAAGGCGCGCATGCAGGCGAGGGTGCGCCAGCGCTCCCTGAACGAGCCCAACCTGTATGACAAAGAGATCTTCCGGTCCATTGACAACTCCAACGCGGAGGCCGAGCGGGAGTGGCGCCTGCTGCGTCTGGAGTCGCTGCTGTTCCTGCGGGCGCACGGCGGGTCACAGACCATCAGCGCGGGTGAGCTGGAGCGGCGGATCGCCAACGAGCTGGAGTCGGTCCGCGGATAGGGCCCACGAGGGCATTGCGGTTTTGCTCTAGCCGCGGCTGTAGCGACGCTGTAAATTCGGGCCATGACGAACAATCTGAGCGTAGTGATCAACTCCGATGCGCCGCAGGTTTGGACGATGCTGCGTGAGCCCGCCAAAGTGGCCGAGTGGCATGGCTGGCAGGCCGATGACCTGGCCGCGGAAATCAATGAGATCTACTTCAACAGCACGGTGGTCGAGAGCCCGGACCACACATCACTGACAGTCGACGGCGGCGACGTGTTCACACTGAAACCTGTGCCCACCGGGACCGAAGTCAGCGTGACCCGGGCAGCGCTGGATCACAACTCCGAATGGGCGGCCTGGGACGAGGACATCACCCAGGGCTGGCTCACCTTCCTGCAGCAGCTCAGGTTTGCACTGGAGCGGCATCCGCATGGAAAGCGCCACACGATGTTCTTCTCGGTTCCGGGAAGCGGCGGCTCGGCCATCGAGAAACTCGGGCTCCAGGAGGTACCGAAACGCGGCGAGGACTATTCGCTGACGCTGGGCACGGGTGAGGAGATCGCCGGCAAGGTCTGGTACAAGTCCAACCACCAGGTCGGACTGACCGTGCACAGTTACGCCGAGCACGGCGACGGCCTGCTGATCGTGGCGGACCAGCCCGTCATTCCGGAGGTCAGGCCCGACGGCGGCTCCATGGTGATCATCTCAACCTACGATTTGGGCGCCCACACGCTGGAGACAATCCGCACCCTCTGGGACGACTGGCGTTCTGAGAACTACCCCACATCGGAGCCCATCCGCTGAGACCGCGTGCCCGTAGCTGGCACACTTGAACCGTGCCAGCCAATCCTGAACCGCCTGCCCGTCCTGGACCAGTGCCGCCCGCCCGGCAGTCGGAGTTTTCCTTCCGCGTCGGCAAGCGGCTTACTGAAACGTGCCGCCCATCCAGTGAGCAGGCGTCCGCCAACGGCGGCGAATTCCTGGGCCGGACCGGGACCATTGCCACGCCCCACGGCGAAATCCAGACGCCGGCCTTCATCGCCGTCGGGACAAAGGCCACCGTGAAGTCCGTGCTCCCGGAGTCCATGGCCGAGCTCGGGGCCCAGGCACTCCTGGCCAACGCCTACCACCTGTACCTGCAGCCGGGGCCGGACGTCCTGGACGAGGCCGGCGGGCTGGGAGCCTTCATGAACTGGCCCGGCCCGACATTCACCGACTCCGGCGGCTTCCAGGTGATGAGCCTGGGCTCGGGCTTCAAGAAGGTCATCGACATGAAGTCAGTCGACCAATCCGGCCCCGATGACGCCGTGGCCGCCGGCAAGGAACGGCTCGCCCACGTGGACGACGACGGCGTGTGGTTCAAGAGCCACCTCAACGGGGACCGCCACCGCTTCTCGCCTGAGATCTCGATGCAGGTCCAGCACCAGATCGGGGCGGACATCATGTTCGCCTTCGACGAGCTCACCACCCTGCAGAACTCCCGCCGATACCAGGAAGAGTCGCTGGAGCGCACGCGGCTGTGGGCCATGCGCTGCCTGGACGAGCACTTCCGGCTGACCTCCGCCCGGGCAGGGAAGCCCTACCAGGCCCTGTTCGGCGTGATCCAGGGGGCGCAGTACGAGGACCTCCGCCGGAAGGCCTGCCGGGACCTCGGGGCCATGGCCTTCGACGGGTACGGGATCGGCGGGGCGCTCGAGAAGGAGAACCTGGGCACGATTGTGCGCTGGTGCAACGAGGAGCTTCCGGAGAACAAGCCACGGCACCTGCTGGGCATCTCCGAGCCTGACGACATCTTCACCGCCATCGAAAACGGCGCCGACACCTTCGACTGCGTCTCCCCCACCCGGGTCGCCCGCAACTCCGCGTTCTACACCCCCGACGGCCGGTTCAACCTGTCCGGCGCCAAGTACAAGCGCGACTTCGGCCCGCTGCAGGAGGACTGTGACTGCTACGCCTGCCTGAACTACTCCCGCGCCTACATCCACCACCTCTTCAAGGCCAAGGAGATGCTGTCCGCCACCCTCATCTCCATCCACAACGAGCGGTTCGTGGTGAAGCTGGTGGACGACGCCCGGCTGGCCATCGAGGACGGCTCCTTCTTCGAGTTCAAGGCCGAGACCCTGCGCCGGTACTACGCCTAGGCCCGCCGTTTCGACGGTTCCCTGCGCTCACGACGTAAGGCCGCGTCTAGCCGGCAGGGAACCGTCGAACCGGATGTCCACATAGCCAGGGTTCGGTCTGGCTTACGACGTCGGCTGGCGGCTTTGTTTACAGCCACACCTCAGGTGCCCGCCGGCGCCGGCTGCACTTGTGGAAGGCCGACGGCCGGATCCACCTGACCCAGCAGACCTGCCCGTCCCGGATTTCGCATGGCAGTGACGTCGTTGCCCATGCGCGGGCCCTGGGTCCGGACGACATCAGTTTCGTGGATGGGCTCCCCTGCACCTCACTTGAGCGGACAGTGGTGGATTGCTGCCTGATGTTCAATCTCCGGCAGTCCCTCATCCTTGTGGACCATGCCTCCCGGCTGGGGGCGGACTTGGAGGCCCTGCGTTCCCGCTGCACTGAGCTGGCCGGGCGAAACGGAGTCGTCGCGCTGCGCAGGGCCATCGAACTGGCGGATCCGCGCTCCGAATCACCCGGCGAAACCCTGACCAGGGAACTGCTCCACAGGCTGAGGATCGAACCGCCCGAACCCCAGTACGTCGTGCACACACCACTGGGCGAGCACCGGTTGGACTTCGCTTGGCGCAAGCGGAAAGTGGCGCTCGAATTCGACGGCAGGACCAAGTACTTCGACTACCAGCCCACCGACGAGGTCCTCTTTGCGGAGCGTCGGCGCGAAAAGGCGCTCATGGAGCAGGGCTGGATCTTCCTCCGGATCGAATGGAAGGACCTGTTCAACGAGGCGGAATTCAAGTACAGGGTGCTCCGGGCGCTTGCCCGTGGTCCGGCCGGATAGCCCTGAGCGCCATTTCGACGGTTCCCTGCAGGCTCGACGTCACGCATCATCGAGTGGGGCAGGAACCGTCTAAATGGCGGCCAAAGTACGACGGCGGGTGGCCCGCTACGCTGCGCCGGTCACCGCACCGTAGCTCGGCTCGCGCTTCTTGATCCAGCCGATCACGAGAGCCGTCACGGGCACGAAGAGGAACTCAACCAGGGTCTTATAGAGGAACCCCGCCACCACGTAGTTCACGAACATTCCGAAGTCGCTGATACCGATCACGGACGCCGCGATGCTGCAGAAAATTAGGGTGTCCACAAACTCACCCGCCACCGAGGAGCTCATGATGCGGGCCCAGAGCGATTTTTCGCCGGTGCGCGCCTTCATCCTGACGAGGATCCAGGAGTTGAGGGTCTGGCCCGCGAGAAACGCGAGCAGTGACGCGAGCACGATCAGCGGCACGGGGCCGAGCGCCCCCTCGAGGGCGGCCTGCTTCGACGCGCCGAACTCGTCGCCGAAACCGGGCAGCGCGATGATGACCCAGTAGCAGACGGAGGCGAAAGCGGACAGTGCAAACGTGGTGATGATGGCTCTGCGCGCCACCTTGAACCCGTACACCTCGCTGATGACATCACCCAGGATGTAGGCCAAGGGGAACAGGAAGAAGCCGCCGTCCGTGACGATGGGGCCCAGAGCCACACCCTTTGAGGCCCCGATGTTGGACAGGATCAGCACCACAGCCATGACCGCCAGCATCATGCCGAAGTAGGGCGAGCCGATCGAGGCGAATTTCGGCGGTGCTGAGGCCGGGAAAGTCTGGGCGGAAGGCATGGCTGTTCCATTCGTAGTGGTTCGCTCGGATGCCGTGGTTCCCCGGGAAGCAGCGGCAGCCGGCTGTATTAGCACTGGACGGTTCCCGCCGGGCTGGCCGGAACCGCACCCATTCTCTCACCCACGTTGCCTCTTGTACGCGCGCCGGCCGCCCGCCGTCGTACGCGTCCGTTTCGATGGTTCCCTGCCGCCTCGACGCTTGCGCGCATCGAGTGTGCAGGGAACCATCGAAGCGGCCCGCAGGCCTAGCGCCGCGAGGCGTCCACGAGGTCCTTGTCGTCGTCCCTGCGGTCTGGATCCGTGCCGTCGTCCGCGGCAACAGCTGCCCGGGACCAGGCGTCGCCCTGCTCGCGGTCCAGGTGCGTTGCCTTCTTGTTCTTCAGCGCGAAGATGTAGACCAGCAGCGAGAGGCCGATGGCCACCGTGACGTAGGTGAAGAACAGGTCCACCTGCCCTGCCTTCTGCAGCGCCGCACCGATCAGCGGAACGGTTCCGCCAAAGAGCGAGTTGGCGATCGCATACCCGAGGCCGACGCCTAGGGCGCGGATGGACGCGGGGAACAGCTCGGCCTTCACCAGGGCGTTGATGGAGGTGTAGCCGCCAACGATCAGCAGGCCGCCCATCATGAGCAGGAACGCGGTGAACGGATCCTTGGTGCCGGCCAGGGTGGAGAGCAGCGGCCAGGTAAACAGCAGGCCGCCGAAACCGAACCAGAGAAGCAGCGGCTTGCGGCCCACCTTGTCGGAAATCATGCCGTAGACGGGCTGCAGGAGCATGAAGATGAGCAGGGCCCAGAAGTTGATGACGGAGGTGTCGGTCTTGGCGATGCCAGACGTATCGTTCATGAACTTCAGGATGAAGTTGGTGTACGTGTAGAACGCAACGGTGCCGCCGAGGGTCACACCGATGCAGATCAGCAGCGGCCGCCAGTGCTGGGTGAACAGCAGTTTCATGGTGCCGGGCCGGGCTTCGCCGGCCACCACCGGGGCCTTGGCCGCAAGGACCTGCTCCTCGGAGACAGTCTCTTCCATGGAGCGCCGCAGCCACAGGACCACAAGCGCGGCGACGCCGCCGATGGCGAACGGAATGCGCCAACCCCACTCTGTCAGCACGTCCTTGCCCAGCGTGTTCTGCAGGATGACGAGGACCAGCAGGGCCAGCATCTGTCCGCCGATCAGGGTGACGTACTGGAAGCTGGAGAAGAAGCCACGGCGCTTGGAGGTGGCGGCTTCGGACATGTACGTGGCGCTGGTGCCGTATTCGCCGCCCACGGAGAAGCCCTGAACCAGGCGCACGAGGATGAGCAGAAGCAGTGCCCAGACGCCGATCTGCTGGGTCGTGGGCAGAATCGCGATCGCAAACGAGCCAGCCGACATCATGGTCACGCTGAGTGTCAGGGCTGCCTTGCGGCCGTTGCGGTCGGCATAGCGGCCGAAGAACCAGCTGCCGACGGGGCGCATAAGGAACGACGTCGAAAAGACGGCCATCGCTTCGAGGCCGGCCTGCAGTTCGTCCTTGGAATTGAAGAAGTGGGACTGGAAGTAGGCTGCGAAGACTGTGTAGACGTAGAGGTCGTACCACTCCACGAGGTTGCCTGCGGAGCCCTTGAGGATGTTGCTCACGGCCCTGCGGGTCTCGGCTGCTTCATTCTGGGTCACGGCTTGCTGGGTGCTCATCATTGAACCTTCCTTGACGGCGCCGCCACCGGCGACCGGTCCGGGCGGACTTTCATGCTGTCCACGGCAACTTTGCTCATGGTTCCTCCTCGACGTTGACAGTCCCCCTGAACAGCAGAGGACCCGATCCAAGCTATTCGTGATGCAGGGCACTACCAACGTGGACGGGGATTTCCTAACACTTCCTTAGGTTTTCCTTCCTGCCCATCCCGCCGGGACAACACCGGCGCAAGGCAAAAAAGCGGGAGAAAGGGTAATCTCCAAAGCGGGCAGCAGATGCGGAGGCCCGACCAGCGATAAAGGGACCAGGCCATGGAAGTGCTCATCGTCGAGGACGACGACGCCATGGCGGCCGCTCTTGACGCAGCTGTCGTCTCCGCAGGCCACAAGGCAACCAGAGTGTCCCGAGGAGCTGACGCCCTGCTGGTCCACAGGAAGTTCGAGGTGATCCTCCTGGACCTGGGGCTTCCGGACATGGACGGCCTCGAGGTGCTGCGGAAACTCCGCCAGGTCACGCCCTGTCCCATCCTGATCCTCACGGCCCGCGACGATGAGCGGAGCGTGGTGCTGGGGCTGCGGTCCGGGGCCGATGACTACCTCGTAAAACCGGTAAAACTCGTTGAACTGCTGGCCCGCATCGAAGCTGTCACCCGGCGCGCGGGCCGTTCCGGCGGGAAGGTGCAGCAAAGCATTGTGCTCGGAGACCTGGAGGTCGACGTCGAGCGGCGCGTGGCGGCACTTGGATCACGCGTGCTGCCCCTGACAGCCACCGAGTTCGATCTCCTCGCGCTGCTGGCCCGCAATGCAGGTTCCGTTGTCACCCGGGAACAGATCCTCGACACTTTGTGGGGTGATGCCTTCCTGGCATCATCGCGGTCCCTGGACGTGCACCTGACCGGCCTGAGGGCCAAACTGCAACTGCCCGGTTTCATCATCAACGTCCGCGGTGTCGGCTACCGGATCGAGGCAGATCCCGCGTGAAACTGCGTGTTTTGGGCATCCTCAGCCTGCTGTCAGTGCTCATCGTCATCTTCGTCTCCAACGCCATCCTGACGTCCGCCAGCCGGGAGCTCACCCAGGAGCTCCAGATCAACCGGGTGGCAGCGCTGAACCGGTTCGCCCAGGTTGCCTATGACGCGGCGCTGGACGGCGACTCCTCGCAGCTCCAGCGAGAGATGAACAGGTACTCCGAGCTGTACGGGGAGGGGGTCCTGATCCGGCTCCAGCAGGGTACCCTGCGTTCCGGCGGCCTGGGCGAGGACCGGGCGGACGTCCGGGACGCAGTGGCCAGGGCGAACCTCAACCTGAGCGACACCACACTCACCCCGCTGCAACCGTTCGGATCAGGCCCTGAAGTGATCTCACGGTCCTTTGGGAGCGCCAGCCAGGTCCTTGGCGAGGCCGTCCTCGAAGTCAACACCGAGCCGGCCCGGCAGAAACTGCGGGAGCGGTGGCTCGTCGTCGGCCTGGCGGCGTCCGCCCTTGGGGCGGTGCTCCTCCTGGCCGCGGCACGCGTGACCCGGTGGGTGCTGCGTCCTGTCCATCGCCTGAATTCGGCGGTGACCGAACTTGAAGCAACGGGGCGGACGAGCCATCTTCCCGAGGACGGCCCGCCGGAACTGAGGCAGTTGAGCCGTTCCTTCACCACCATGGCGCGGACGGTCAGCGAAAGCATTGATTCCCAACGCCAGCTCATAGCCGACACGTCCCACCAGTTGCGCAATCCCATCGGCGCCCTGCGGTTGAGGATCGATTTGCTGCAGCTGGAACTGCAGACGGCCAGGGAACACACTGCGGCGGCGGGGGTTTTGGCTGAGCTCGAACGGGTGGAAGAGATCCTGGACGGGGTCCTGAAGCTGGCGGCGGCCGAACACAGGGCCTCCGAGGACTCTGCGCGCAGCACACTCGGCCCCGGGTCTGGCGGGAACAGGGCCCTCATCGACCCCTACCCTGTCCTGCAGGAAGAGGTCGAACGGGCAGGACCGGCCGCCGAGCGCGCCGGGGCCTCAGTCCTGCTCGAGAGAGCACCCGATCCGCCGCTCCAACTGGCCTGCAACGCCGCCGAACTCGCCCAGATGGTGGGGGAACTTCTCAACAACGCGATCAAGTATGCCCCTCACGCCCGCATTTCCGTTGGCGTCCGCGAGCAGTCGGGAGCAGCGATAATCGAGGTGTCCGACGACGGGCCCGGACTTACGGCGCAGGAAAGGGCCGCAGCCACCACCAGGTTCTGGCGCTCACCTCGGAACCGGGATATTCGCGGCAACGGCCTGGGCATGACCATCGTGGACAAGCTTGCGGGAGCCAATGGAGGCCGCCTGCTGCTGGCCCAACGGGCACCCCACGGCCTGATTGCAGGACTCGAGTTTCCCTCCCCGGTGACCCCGCCCGGCCCGGAGCACCCCCATGGCTGACGTGATCACCACCAGGGGGCTTCCTCCCCGCAGGGCCGCCCTCAAGGCCGGACTGGCCGCGGGCCTGGCCGGCGCACTGCTGCCGGCTCTCGGCGCATGCACTTCGGAGAACCGCCCGGGTACGGTGACCGTGGCGGGGGGTGAGCCGGGCGGCTTCTACCTTGAGTTCTCAACGCTGCTTGCAGAGTCCCTGCAGCGTCATGGAGTGGCGCACAATGCCGTGGCACTGACCACCGGAGGGAGCCTGGATAACCTGCAGCATCTTCTGACCGGCAGGGCCACCTTCGCCGTCGCCCTGGCGGACGCGGCGGCGCAGCAGGTGACGGCCGGGGGCACGTCGAACGTCGAAATTGCCGCCCTCGGAAAGGTGTACGAAAACTACGTCCACTGCGTCGTGCGAAGGAACAGCGGCATCCGGAACTTCACCGACCTTGCAGGCAGGACCGTCGCCGTCGGGCAGCCAGGCTCGGGGACGTCACTGATCACTCCCCGCCTCATCGAGGCCGCCGGGCTGACCGCGTCCCCTGCCGGTGCCGGCGCCGGTCCCGGTGCCGGTCCCGGTGTCAGGGAGAAGAGAGTGGCCGTCATGAATCTCGGGCTGAACGACGGGCTTGACGCGCTCCAGGGCGGAGCGGCGGACGCTTTGTTCTGGTCCGGAGGGGTGCCCACAGCCGCCATCGCTGCCGCCAACAAGGAAACCGGGCTCGAACTGCTCGACCTCTCTGCTCTCATTCCGGTGATGCGGTCACGGTACGGCGTGTTCTATGATCGGGTGCTGATCCCCGAGGGCGGCTACGAAGGCACTCAGGCTGTATGGACGGTCGGTGTGGCCAACCTGCTCCTGTGCCGGAACGATCTGGATGACGGCACGGTGAAGCGGACCGTCGAACTGCTGGTGGACCATGCCCAGGAGCTCATCCCGCGGTCCAGTCTCGGGGTGCAGTTCCTGAGCCCGGAATCGCTCATCAACACGGCGGGACTCCCGCTGCATCCCGCTGCTGCGGCCGCGTACAGGACACTGCACGG